>CAMBFP010000097.1 GCA_945865745.1 Rhizobium sp. Q54
TCCTTCTTGCGATCTTTTTTAGTGGCTGCGCCACCGTTAAAGATCCGTATATACTCTCCAATATTTTCGAAATTCGCTTGCTTGAAAAACGGGACCACAAGCTTTGTACGGCGCTTAAACTCAATTTCGATCGCAAAGATAATTTTCTAAATCGTGCTTACTGGCGCTGTCGACTTTCTTTCGCTAAATATCGTTTAAGCGTGGGTAAAAATGCGATGCCAGATCAGGCTAAGCGAGATCTCGAGATCAGAGATCTGCTCACTAAAATCTCACTGAGAATTTCTGAAACTCCTGAATCGGTAGTGATTCGCGAGAATCAAAAAATGGATAATCGCGATCACAAAAAATGTTTGGTGATGGGCTTTGAATTAGAGACCGAAGATCTAGCAAAAATCGAAGATTATTTTGTTTGTCGCAAAATATTAATTGATGAAAAGCAGGTCGTTCCGCCCTACGGAAACCTGGATTATCTGAAACATCAGAATCGCTCTTACAACATTGGCTTCGTGGTTGATCAGCGCGTAAATGAAGCAATCGCGCTCTATAATGTGACCAAAGAAAAATACCCAACTTGCGTTTCTTACAACATTTACAGCATTAATTTTAAAAGATGCATAGCCTCGCAGGACAAGGCGCGCCAATGTAATTCCGAAGTTGAAGGTAAGAAATTTCGTCGCGAAGGAGAGGAAAAAGTTACGTGTCAGAAACTTTCTTACGTAAGGTTCGACGATTCTCTTTTGAAAATAGATGAACAAAAAAAACGCGATCTCGACAAAAAAAATAATGATGCCGACTACCACAACAATCAGAGTTTTAGCGCCTTGGGAATCGATGGAACAAAGTTTTTTGCGCAGGATGATGAAGAAAATTCTACTAAAAAAGATCCAAAAAAAATTAATTCAAAAGCTGGTCTTTATGAAAAATTTGAACTTACGAAGTTGAGACAAAAGTATATTAGCGCTTGTCAAAAAGAGGCGGAGAGTCGTGTCGAAAATTTTACCAATGAGTTAAAAAAATCCTGCAACGATTTGGCGAAGTTTGAAGTGGTTGGTGAGGAGTAGTTTTTCTACCGGCCAATTCTCGTTTTTCGATCGCCAGAGCCCTTATCAACGTGAACTTCCATGCGATCTCTTGCATGGGCGATTAGGGCGCCAAAAAAGCGGTAATAATGCAATAAATTCTACCAAAAATGCAAAATCCAAAAAATATTTTAATTACCGGCGCCAGTAGTGGAATAGGGCGCGCTCTTGCAATTGTTTACTCCGCGCCCGGAATAAATTTATTCCTCTGTGGCAGAAATTCAGAAAAACTGGGGCAGACAAAAACTTTTTGCGAAAATCTCGGAGCAAAAGTTTTTCTAGAAATTTTAGACGTTACCAACGAATTCGCGGTGAAAAATTGGGTCGAGAAAATTGATATTCTTGATTTAGTAATCGCTAACGCCGGCATTTCTGCAGGCACGGCGGGCGGCTCGGAATCTTTTGCGCAAGTTAAGAAAATTTTTTCGACAAATCTCGACGGCGTTTTAAATCTGATTCATCCCGCGATCGAGAAAATGAAACTAAGAAAAAATAAATTCCCAAGGGGGCAAATCGCTCTAATTTCTTCTCTTGCTGGTATGCGTGGGTTGCCAAGTTCTCCGGCTTATTCTGGAAGTAAGGCGGCAGTAAAAGTTTATGGCGAAGGTCTGCGCGGAAATCTTGCGCCATTTGGCATTGCGGTGAATGTGATTTGTCCTGGTTACATCAAAACACCAATGACCGATGTGAATGATTTTCCGATGCCATTTTTAATGTCGGTCGAGAAATGTGCTGCGACCATTAAGCGCGATTTGGCAAAAAATAAATCACGCATCGCTTTTCCTTTTCCACTCTATTTTGTGGTGTGGTTGGCAGCCCTTCTTTCAACAAAAATTACCGATCCAATTTTTGCGAAACTGCCGGGGAAAAAAGCTCTAAAAGAAGAATTGAAATAGTTCTAAATCCCGTAGTCGTAATTATAGTCTTACAGAGGCAAAATATTTAGGATCTCATCATTATCAGGGAGGTTTGGGAATGGAAGATTTAGGCCATCAAAGCCTTTCTTCTGGCTAAAGCGGCGAGTCGCAATCTTTCCTTCTCTTCGATGATGCGTTCTTTTTCGATTTCTTTTAGTACTTCAAAGAAATCCGGTAGCCACTCTTTTGGATCTGCAGATTTATTTTCGATGAGTTCATCCATTGTTGCCAAAGTGACTTCGTCTGAGCTAAATATTTTTATTAATTCGATATTTTTAGAGAGATCGAAATTGGCGATTACCGCATCTTCGCCATGCTTAATCAAGAAGTGCTGTTCCTCGCTTGCCATCATTTTAATGATTTCCATTTCCTCTTCATTAGCGCCGAAAATATTTTTATAGCAGTCGTGCGGATTGCCATCGGGCATAAAAATTGTAGTGCCAATGCGATTTCCTAGATCTTTGGTAATATTGCTTTTAGTGACCCTTTCGAAATTTGTTGTCGTTAAAATGATAGTGCAATTTTTTTGGCGCATGCGGTCAAGAAAAGAGGTAAAATTTTGTCCGAGAATTGCATTGTCAAAAACGTCCCACGCTTCGTTGATTACCAGAATTGCTGGTGCGCCAGTTAAAACTGTTTCGAGGCGATTCAGTAAATAAACCATGATCGGGATCAATACGGGCAAGTGCTCAGAAACAAATTCTAAATTGAAAGCAATCGCAGGATTTGACCAATTACTTTCGTCCGTAGCGTTAAAAATATTGCCCAATTTTCCGTTACTGCTCCAAATTTTTAATCTTTCGTAAATTGCGCGTGTTTCAGATGAGTTAAACATTTCGATTGCCGAGGCAAGGCTTTTGGTATTGGCAGCGACAATTCGATCAATGATTTGTGAGATGAATTGAACCTCATTTTCTGGTGCCGGATCTTTGCTAAAAGCAATCAGACTGGTGAAAAAACTGGTGAGAAATTTTTTATTTTCATTACCAGAGGTGAGAAGGGGATTCATGTTAAGAGCCTCTTCGCCTTCGTGCGAAGAAAGGTCGAAATAACTGCCATGCAAAGCCTTGATAAAGCATTTTGATGAGTTGTCGAAGTCGAAACAAATAATTCTACTGTCGAATCTTTTTGATTGAGTGAGGAGAAAATTAATTAACGTGGTTTTGCCAGAGCCTTTTGGACCAAGAACCACGGTGTGTCCAAGATCTCCATTATGAAAATTAAAGAAATAAGGCGTGTTTAAAACAGTGCGGAAAGTCGTGACCGCTGGACCCCATTTATTGCCGGCGATTGACCCAGAAGGGAAGTTGTGTAAAGCGGCAAAGCCGCCGATGCGAGCGGTGTTGATGATTCTTTGACGACGTAAATATCGAAAGTTTGCGGGCAGCTGCGACCAGAAACAATGCTCAGAAAAAATATCTTCACGCACTAAAACAAAGCCGAGTGCGGCGAATTGTTCGAAGAGTAATTTGATGTCTTTGTCGAGCCCATCCTTGGTGCGACTAATGACCATAAGGGTGATTTGTTGCTTGCCGTAATCGGTCAAATTTCCATTGTTACTTTCGGCGAAATTTGCAGCGCCACTCAACTGCCTAAACTCTTCATCGCCACTGACTTTCAGGAGGTAGTTTTGATATTCGCGCTGCTCAAGATTTTTTTTGCTGAAGGTAAAGTCGAATGATTGAGTGATAATAAATTCGAAGGGCAGTTGAAGAATGTGATCGAGCAATTCAGTTGAAACTTCGAAATATTCTTTCAGCGAAAACATCGCTGCAAAATTTTTATTATTGTGACCGACAACCTCTAATTCGCGATCACCAAAGGCGATTTTGTGGCTGGCTAGATCGGTTGAGATATCAATAGCCGAGACGGGGTAACGCTCTTCATAGAGATTTACAATTTTGCCAAAGAAGCGCATTGGTTCAGAATAAAGCGCGCCATCCCACTCGTTAAATCCAAGTAATTTTCCGCCGTATTCTTCGGTCTCTTTCAGAATTGCATGAGTGACACTCGATAATTTTCTGTGCGCTTCTTTAAGAAAGTTTCGATGCAGTGATTTGGTCGCGAGGTAAGAAAATGAGCGCAAAAATTGTCGCCAATTAACGATCGAAGTATCGAGTCCTTCAGTGATTACAGTGATGTAAAGCTCGTTAACAAACTGTTCATCCCACTTATTTTTTTTGACCCAAGTATCGTTAATTTTTTTCGAAAAGAAATCTTTGAACTCGCCTTTCGGCGTAATGTTTTTTTGACGACGAATCGTGTTAAACCAAAGCGCAAATTTATTTTCTTTGATGTTTTTGGTGATTGCCTCACGCACGTTTTCGCGTAAAGAAATTAGCTCGGAAATAGCTGAGCTGCTGCTGAATCCCGAGATGCGGATAGTTTGCATCAACTCACCATTCTT
>CAMBFP010000098.1 GCA_945865745.1 Rhizobium sp. Q54
CTACAAATTGGAAATAAATCGCCACTTTCTCACCTCGCTCACAAAATTTCTCCAAGCGTAAATTTTTTAATCTTACCACTCTTCGCATTTGCTAATGCCGGAGTTCAATTAAAAAAAATTTCTATCGATCTTTTTACCCAGCCCCTAATTCTCGGGATTGCTTTTGGACTATTCTTCGGCAAACAAATTGGGGTAATGTTTTTTGGTTTTCTTGCGGTAAAATTTAAAATTGCACATCTGCCACGCGGCACAAGTTGGCCAGAATTCTACGTCGCAGCAATCCTTACTGGCATTGGGTTTACAATGAGTTTATTTGTTGGCTCGCTTGCTTTTGCAGGAAATAACTTGGCCAATAGCTTCGTGCTTGATGAAGTAAAAATTGGCGTGATTTGTGGATCGTTTTTTTCAGCAATATTTGCAACTATTGTGGCTTTCTGCTTAAAAAAGAGACTAAAAAATATTAGTACTTGAACAGTAAGTAACGTCTTTTAACCAGCTCATATTTCCGGACCTACAACAATTGAAAAGCTCGCTTGCGCTTTTCTTTAACTAACAATTTATAACATGAACAAGCTTAATTCAAAAGCATCTAAGGCATTCTCGCTGATTGAACTGTCAATCGTAATCCTAATCATTGGCATCATAGTCGCAGGTATCACTCAAAGCTCTCGATTAGTTACACAATCTAAATTGAAATCAGCGCAAAACTTAACCTCAAGCTCTCCGGTAGCGGGCATAAAAAGTGTCTCTCTTTGGCTTGAGCCCACACTAGATGCCAGCTTTCCTTCTTCCCTAGATGATGAAGCTTTTATTACTCAATGGAACGATACTAACCCGCAAACACCATCAAAACTTTACGCCATTCCCGCATCTGGCTCATCAAGCCTTAACATCGCGTATGATTCAAATGGAATTAACGGCTTACCCTCAATTAAGTTTCCTGCCATCGCTTCAACAAGTGCTTCGGTATTGTCGGTATCCACCACCCCAGTTAGCACCGTCACTCCTTTTTTTACCGAAACTCCGGTAATTACTGTTGACGATCCAAAAAGCCCCAACGCCTTTACCGCTTTTATTGTTTACATCGATTCTGGCGCAACGGCCGCCTCTACTCTTCTTTATAATGGCGCCAACGGCACGAATGGCTGGGGATACCAAAAATCAGCTACTGCTACCAGAGTTTTAACAATTGCTCCTTCTATCACCGCCGGCATTTCATCATTTCCAACTAGTCGTGCAGAAATTGCTACTATCACCTACAGCGGTTCCACCTCCAAGAATATAAAGCTCTACATTAACGGCAGTGTTGGATTCACTACTCCTACCACCGATACAACACTCACCACGGCCATTGCCACGCCAGCCACTAGAATGACCATTGGCGCCATAGGCACAGGCGGTAACGGCCCTTGGAAAGGCCTAATTTCTGAAATCATTATTTTCGACAACGTTCTTAAGAACCAAGATCTTAAAGACGTCGCAAGCTACTTAAGCAAAAAATACGGCATCTCGCTTCAATAAGAATAATAACTAATTGTTTCTAACTAAACCGAGTCACTTGAAAAAGTGGCTCGGTTTTTTTACGTTTACAAAAGGCATGCTTTCAAATTTATAAATTCTTCTTTCGACATGAAATCGATTTTAAAATACATACTTAGAAATGGTTTGCGTGATCGCCTTTATCTTGGCCTGCTCATCACTCTTATTGTTTCGTTTTCAATCTCGATCTTTCTTGGCTCAACCATGCTTGTAGAGCAGCAACACAGCACCGCCGCCTATATTACTGGATCATCTCGAGCAATTCTTGCCATTGGCATGATTCTCTTTGTGTGCCTCACCGTGAGTCGCGCTTTCGAAAACAAAGAAGTTGAGTTCATTCTCTCAAAATCAATCTCGCGCGAACAATTTATTCTTGGTTATCTCGCCGGATTTTTTCTCTCTGCCTTCATAATTTTTCTGCCCCTGGTCATAACAATCGCAATCGTCACCAAGCCAACATTTTTTGGCCTAGCAATCTGGTCAGCCAGCCTACTTGCCGAACTTTTAATCGTGATTTGCTTCGCTCTCCTCGCCTCAATGATTCTCAAAAACTCCTTCTCTGCGATCATGGCCTCTTTCGCTTTTTACATGATGTCGAGATTGATGGGAATGTTTGTAATGGCGATCGACTTACCAGAAGATTTTGTTGCCGCTAAAAATCACATTCTTTCCGCGAGTTTAAAAATTCTTTCCGCTGTTTTTCCTCGCCTTGATTTATTTTCACAAAGCTCGTGGCTTGGCTACGGAATCAAAGATTTCGAAAGTCTCAAAATAATCGCGATTCAGTCTTTGATCTACATCCCGCTAATGATCTTCATGTCTTTTCACGACTTCAAACGTAAGCAGTTCTAATGAGTCCGCGCTACTTTTTTTACCTCTACTCTCATAAAATTTTCTTCTGGCTTTTTGTTCTAACTTTCGGTTGTCAGATTTTTTTCTGGAAAGCGACCGAGAAATTTCACGCAGGTTTCGACATCATTCCACCCGTGCCAAGCAAGTACGCGATCTCTGCAATGTCTCTCGGCGACAATGAATTTTTATTCCGCGCCCTATCTCTGCGCCTTCAAAATTCTGGCGATATTTTTGCCGGCTTTATCGCGCTAAAAGAATATGATTATTCTCGAGTTTACCAATGGCTGAAAATGCTCGACACCCTCAACTCTGAATCACGCATAACGCCAGCTCTTGCCGCTTACTACTATTCACAAACTCAAAATCGCAATGACAGTCTTCGAGTTGTTGATTATCTCGACGAGCATTCCTCTGCAAATATTGACGCAAACTGGTGGTGGTTATTCCAAGCAATTTACCTTGCCAAACGTGCAGGAGATTTTGATCGCGCCCTAGAATTAGCAAAAAAATTAGCGCAAAATAATGCTAAAGATGCGCCGCTCTGGACCAAGCAAATGCCAGCATTCATCAGCGAAGAAATGGGTAATGGCTGTTTAGCATTTCAGGTAATTTCAAAATTAATCGCCGAGAGCGAAAATGGTGAAAGACAAATCTCCGCCGATGAAATGAATTTTATGCGCCACTTTATTTCCGAACGCTTGCGCCACCTCAAAACAGGAAAATTTGATCCAAGAAAATGTTCAAAAAAATTGTAGCCGAAGCTCTAATTGAAGACTTCGCTTTTGACGACATCACCTCTGATTTAACCATTCCGCAAAACCGCCTTGTGGCCTTTGAAATCAATTCTCGCGAACAAATCATTTTTTGCGGAAAGTCGCTGATTGAAGAGGTTTTTTTGCAACTAAAAAAATCAGCAAAATTCAAAAATTCTGCGCTCGATTTTAAAATTTTAGTAAAAGATGGGTCACTCGTAAAATCAGGCAAATCAATCGCTCGCGGCCAAGGCGATGCCAAGTTAATTTTTGCCGCAGAAAGAGTTGTTCTGAATTTAATCCAGCATTCGAGCGGCGTTGCAACACTTACACAAAAATTTGTTGCGGAGCTCGCGAATAAAAAAATCAAAATTCTCGACACTAGAAAAACTTTACCTGGGTTGCGCGATTTAGAGAAATATGCGGTCACCGTTGGTGGCGGAAAAAATCACCGCCATAATTTAGCTGAAATGATTTTGATCAAAGACAATCACATCGCTGCTGCGGGCGGGGTTTCGCAGGCGATTTCTGCAGTAAAAAAATCACACGGAAAGAAAATTGAAATCGAATGCGATAATTTTGAACAGGTCATGGAGGCAGTAAAATCAAAGCCTGATATCATCATGCTCGACAATATGAAGCCCGCAGAAATCAAAAAATGCGCGGCGTTAATTCGTAATCATAAAATCAAAATCGAAGTTTCGGGCGGGGTGAATCTTAGAAATATTAAAAACTTTTCGAAGCTCGACATTGATTTCATTTCAGTCGGCGCCCTTACCCACTCAGCGCGCTCGGTGGATATCGGGCTAGATGTGAAGTAAAATTTCCTAAGCCTCACATATCTCACTCTTACCGCCTCTAAAGTCGCCTTCGTTTCTCGCAATGATGAGACTATTTTTATCGAATATTTTAGAAAAATTAACGCAGTGAAGCTGCTCGTTTTTTACGATGCGCAGTAATCGCGAAGCGATGAGCCTCGTCGCGCAGGCGCTGGAGATAATGCATTGCCGGGGAATGTTTTGGCAAAGTTAGCGGATCTTTATTTGGGGCGTGAAACCACTCCTCTCCAGCATTTCTATTTTCACCTTTTGCCATACAGACGAAGGGGATTTTTATTTTTAATTCGGAAAAAACTTTTTGTGCCGCAGTCAGTTGTGGCTTGCCTCCGTCGATTATTATGAAGTCAGGAAAGCCGTCGTGAGTTTTGGAAAATCGACGCGTTAAAACTTCGCGCATCATTGCCGTGTCGTC
>CAMBFP010000099.1 GCA_945865745.1 Rhizobium sp. Q54
TCTTTATTTAAAAGATCATCGAGAAAATGAGAAACTTTGCTGAGATTTTTTAAGTGTTTTTCATTAATGCCAATGTCGAATCCGAGCTTTAAAACTAAGGTTGGAATGAGAGTAATTAAGTTTGCATTTCCACAACGTTCGCCGAGTCCGTTAATAGTTCCTTGAATTTGTCTCGCTCCTGCTTCAACCGCGGCGAGTGAGTTGGCGACTGCGTTGCCAGTGTCGTTGTGACAATGAATTCCAAGGTTTTCGCCAGGAATATGCTTCGTAATTTCCTTGACGATCTTAGAAATTTCATTCGGCAAAGTTCCTCCATTAGTGTCGCAAAGAATGATCCATCTAGCCCCAGCTTCGTAGGCAGCTTTGATTGTGCGCAGCGCAAATTTTGGATTTGATTTGTAGCCGTCGAAAAAATGTTCGGCGTCGAACATTGCTTCTTTTTTCTTTTTTACGATTTGCGCAATTGAGTCAGAAATCATTTTCTGATTTTCTTCTTCGGAAATATTTAGTGCGTGAGTGAGGTGAAAATCCCAACATTTTCCGACAATGCAAATCGACTTGGTATTCGCATTAATAAGAGCGCTCAATCCCTCGTCGTTAGAGGCCGAAGCATTGTTGCGCCGCGTCATGCCGAAAGCGGTAAATCGTGATTTTTTTAAAATAGGAAGATTAGCAAAAAATTCGTCATCAGTTGGATTTGCACCGGGCCAGCCGCCTTCAATGTAATCGATTCCAAGCATGTCGAGCCTCTTAGCAATCTCAACTTTGTCGCGCACGCTAAAGTTGACGGTGCTAGTTTGCGCGCCGTCGCGGAGGGTTGAGTCGTAAAGGTAAATGCGAGGTTTTTTAGTCATTTAAAATTTTTATAAAGAAGGAATTTCTAAAGCAAAAATATTCCCATTCCTAAAGCCGCAAATCCTGCAGAGGCAAACCAGAAGCGTCTTACCACCATTTGTTCGCTCCAGCCTTTTTTCTCGAAATGGTGGTGAAGAGGAGCCATTAAAAAAATTCTTTTTTTACGCAATTTGTAAGAGCCAACTTGTAAAATTACCGAGACAGCTTCGCAGACGAATAAAATCGAAATTACAAAAAAGATAAATTCTTGTTTAACGATGATGGCGATTAGACCAAGGACAGAGCCGATCGCTAGACTTCCTACATCTCCCATGAAAATTTTCGCTGGTCGAAAATTGAAGGTTAGAAAGGCAAGAATTGCACCGATTAAAGCGATGCAAAAGAAAATTAATTCGCCGGAAAATTTGACGTGAGGCACTTTGAAATTGATGGCGAGTTGTGGAGTTGATGAGGCATAAATTAATAAAATTAAACAGCTAAGACTAATGATTGCAGGCACTGAAACTAGACCGTCGAGGCCGTCGGTTAAATTCACCGCATTGGAAGTTCCGACAATTACAACATTGACGAAAAATACGTAAAGAATGAGGCCCAGATAAATAAAATGTCCGTTGCCAAAAGGCAGGAAGACGCGATTTTTAAAGTGGATTTCGTCGATCGATCCAAGCCACAAAAAGGCAACGCATATGATCGCGAATTGAATCACGATTTTAATACTGCCGCGTATGCCTTTAGAATTTTTGTAGAGAACTTTTGCCAAATCATCGGCAAGACCAATCGCGGCAAAAGTTAAGAAAACTACGCAGACGACGAGAATATAGCGATTAGAGAAATCAATGAAAAGCAGTGTGGTTGCTAGTGTGGCAAGCACAATAAAAAGCCCGCCCATTGTTGGAGTTTTTTGTTTTGTCTTGAGATGCGTTGCCGGTCCGCAGTCGCGAATCGGTTGAAATAGTTTTGTATTTTTATGTGCGAAGGCGATGTATTTTTTGATGCTAAAAAATCCAATGATGTAGGATGAAGCTAGGCAAACAAAGGCCTGAAGCCAGAGATTCTGAGAGATTAGATTAGTGAACACTGACTAGATTTTGAATTATGTTTTCCATCTTCATTCCGCGGGAACCCTTGACGTAAAGAATGTCGCCATCTTTAACCAGGTCATGAATAGCAAGACTTGCGCTTGATGAGTCTGGAAAAGTTTGGTATAAATTTTTAGGTAATTTTTTTGCAGCAGTGGACATCTTTTCGCCAACCAGCACAGCAAAATCAATATTAAACTCTGATAAAAAACTTAAAGTTTTTTCGTGGATCTCAGCAGATTTTTCTCCGAGTTCGAGCATGTCACCAAGTGCGGCAATAACTCTTTTTTTGCCAAGAGTTTTTTTGAGATTGCTTGCATATTCAAGCCCAGCATGCATCGAGAGCAAACTGGCATTGTAGCTTTCGTCGATGATTACAACGCCTTTTGCTTCAGTAATTTTTCCGCGTCCGGTTTTTGATTCTAAACTTTTTAGCGCAGAAATTCCTTTTTCGAAATCATTGCCGAACAAGTCGAGACAAGCGACAACGATGATTGAGTTAAAAATTACCGCCGGATGTTGCGAGTTAATTTGGTAAGAAACTTTTTTGCCGTTCGGTAATTTTGCAGTGACTAGATTACTGTCTATTTTACACGAATTTTTTGTCTTCATTCCCGCTTGGGTAGAAATACAGAGGGTTTCATCATTTACTTCAAGCGCGCCTTCTTTCGCAGCCGCATTTGCGGGGATGATGGCAGTGATTTGGTAATCCGCGCCAGTTTTTTCGCCAAAGGAAAATATCTTCAGGCCTTGAGCTTGTTGTTTTAAAAACTCGAAATGCGGATTGTCAAAGTTAAGTAGCGCAATTTTTTCACCGACTAATCCAGAGAAAATTTCTGCTTTCGCCGCGGCGATTTCTTCTTCGTTTTTGAAGAACTCGATATGAACTGGGCCAACATTGGTAACAAGTACCAGATGAGGTTTGGCGAGGTTTGAGAGTGGTTCGATTTCGCCAGCATGATTCATGCCCATTTCAAAAATTCCGTAATCGCAATCGCGTGGAAAGTTGCAGAGTGAGAGAGGAAGACCGATGTGATTGTTGAGATTTCCTGTTGTGGCAAAAGTTTTCCTCGGATTTTCTCCTTGGTTTTTAAAAACTAGCTCAAGCATGTCTTTCGTGCCGGTTTTTCCTACAGATCCAGTGAGGGCGATGATTTTTGCCTTACTTCTTTGGCGCGAAAATTCTGCGAGTTTATAGAGAGCGATGAAAGTATTTTTGACGAGAAGAGTTGGGGTTTTATGAGTTATTTTCTGATCTACCAAAACAACGCTGCAGCCATTAATTATTGCTTGGTCGATGAAATCATGGCCATTATTTTTTTTGCCGTGGAGGGCGATGAAGAGGCCGTTTTTTGAAGTCTTGAGACTGTCAATCACGACCTCGTTAATTTCTAAATTTTCGGGAATATTTTGCTCGATAAGCTCTTCAGACAAAGCCTCGAGCAGTTCAGACTTTGTCCAGAGATTCATTAAAGCCCTATTTTCTGAAGTTGTTCTTTTTCAAATCTTGCGCCAACTATTTGGATAATTTGGCCTGCAAGAATGTTGCCGTAAGCTGCTGATTTTTCTAAATCGAAATCATTAATTAGGCCGTAAAAAAACCCTGCGGCGAAAGCATCACCAGCGCCAGTGGTGTCAACGATGTTCTCAACATTTTGGATGGGAACATTAATGACGCTACCGTAACCAAACACTGAACAACCCTTGCTTGATCTAGTTACAACTGCGATCAGTTCAGGATTTTGCGAGAAGAATTCGAATGCTTTGTCTTCAGAAAATTCTTGGAGAGATAATAGTTCTAGAGCTTCTCTTTCATTGGCAAAGACGATGTCGAGATCGCCTAAAACTAGATCAACGAAATCGCGCTTGTGTCTTGAAACGCAGAAAGAATCAGAGAGTGAAAATGCAACTTTAACACCGCGTTTTTTAGCCATTGTTATTGCTTTGCGCAGTGCTTCGATTGTTTGTGGATCATCCCATAAATATCCTTCGAGATATAAAAAGTCTGCGCCTTTAAAAACCTTTTCGTCGATATCGCGCTCATTGATTTGTGAAGCGCAACCGAGGTAGGTGCACATTGTGCGCTGAGCATCGGGGGTGATCATTATAAATGATTTTGCGGAGGCCTGACTGTAAGAATTTTCGCCGATGAATTTTGCTCCAGTTTTTTCGGTGCCTTCGATGAATTTTTTACCAAATTCGTCAGCGCCAACCTTACCTATGAATTGAGCATCGCAGGATAATTGTCCGAGAGTTGCGATCGTATTTGCGACTGAGCCACCTGGCGTTATTTGAAGTTGGCCTAACTTCGTTAATTCCTGCGCTCTTTTGTCGTCAATCAAAGACATTGAGCCTTTAACGAGGTTTTGTTTGATTAAAAATGATTCATCAACTTTG
>CAMBFP010000100.1 GCA_945865745.1 Rhizobium sp. Q54
CTCGGTGCAGGTAGCGTGATTCATGCAATGCATCACGAGCAAAATATTCAAAAAATGGGCGGATTGTGGAAAAAAATTCCCTTCACTTACGCAATGATGTGGATCGGCTCACTTGCTCTTGCGGGCTTTCCGCCTTTCGCTGGATTTTATTCAAAAGATGTGATTCTTGAAGCTGCTTTCATGTCGCATTCGCCCTACGGAAAACTAGCTTACGCGATGGGAATTACCGCGGCATTCTTAACCGCTTTTTATTCTTGGCGTTTGTTGTTTTTAACTTTTCACGGCAAGACTCGTGCCGACAAACACACTTTCGATCACGCTCACGAATCGCCGCTTTCAATGTTGATTCCACTTTTCTTTTTAGCATTGGGATCGGTTTTTGCTGGTATCCTCGGCGCTAAAATTTTTCACATGGTTTCGGCCGAAGACAATTTTTTCTTCGACGCAATTTTTGTTCTCGGAGAAAAAGTTTCCTTGCTTGAAGAAATTCACCACGCGCCATTTTTAGTAAAAACTTCTCCGCTAATTGTTGGTGTGATTGCAATTGCAATCGCTTACGTTTTTTACCTCTTAAAAACCGACTTGCCAAATAAGTTCGCGCTTGCGCTCAAGCCTTTCTACAAGCTCTCTTACAACAAGTGGTACTTTGACGAAATTTACGAAGTTCTTTGGGTCAATTCATCTAAAAAATTAGGAAATTTTTTGTGGAGAGTCATTGACGTAAAATTTGTTGATGGCGTTCCAAATGGCGTTGCTGCACTTTGTCGCTTTGTTTCTTGTCGTGTATCAAAATTACAAACTGGCTACATTTACAACTATTCTTTCTGGATGGTTATTGGTGTGATTTTGATTTCTTTCTTCCTAATTTCTTCCTTCAAACAAATCGGAATCATTAACTAATGAAACTTCTAGTTCTTAAAGAAACTAACTTAGCAGAAAATCGCGTGGCGCTTACTCCTGATTTAATTTCGAAATATCAGAAATTTGGATTTGAAGTTCTTGTTGAAGAAAAAGCCGGAGTAAAATCGGCAATTACTGATGCAGAATTTGTGAAAGCCGGAGCGCAAATTATTTCCGATATTTCAACAATTCTTGCGGAAGTTGACGTGATTATTTCGGTGCAAAGAACCGATGTCGATTTTGCAAAAACTAAAAACGATCTCGTTTTCATTACAAAAGAAAAACTCCCTCAGAAAGATATTTCTGCCCAGAGAGCAATATTTTCTCTCGACCTAATTCCGCGCATCACGCGCGCGCAAGGAATGGACGTGCTGTCGTCACAAAGTAATCTCGCTGGCTATCGAGCTGTCATTGATGCTGCCTACGAAATGCCAAAAATTTTGCCAATGATGATGACGGCTGCGGGCACAATTTCTGCGGCGAAATTTATGATTATTGGTGCTGGCGTTGCCGGCTTGCAAGCGGTTGCAACTGCAAAAAGACTTGGCGCTGTAGTTTGTGTTTTCGATGTTCGTGCTGCTGCGAAAGAGCAAGTGCAAAGCCTTGGTGCAAAATTTATTGAAGTTAAATCTGACGAAAAAAATGATGGAGTTTACGCCAAAGAAGCGAGCGAAGAATATAAAAAACTTCAGGAAGAATTGCTGAAAGAGACGATTAAGAATCAGGATGTGGTGATTACGACTGCGTTAATTCCGGGAAAAAAAGCACCGATTTTAATTACAGAAGAAATGGTAAAATCAATGAAGCCAGGTGCTATCATTGTTGATCTCGCGGCGGTTAATGGCGGAAATTGCGCGCTAACTCAAGTTGGAAAAATCGCTGAAATTGGCTCGGTAAAAATCATCGGTTACGAAAATTTTCCATCACGTGTTGCCGCTGATGCCAGTAAAGTTTTTGCTAAAAATATTTTTAATTTTGTTGATCTTCTAACCGACAAAGAAAAGAAAATAATCTCAATAAATCGTGAAGACGAAATAATTAAATCTACCCTCTCATGTTAGAAAATCATACTCCTGCAAAACCGGCAAGAAGAGCAAAAGCTCATGTTCACACCTCGTTAAACATTGATTCTGCTGAGTCAGATTTGCTCAAACCAAAGATTACTATTTTTGGTGTTGGCGGCGCTGGCGGGAATGCGATCAACAACATGATTCGCTCGAATCTTGAAGGTGTTGAATTTGTTGCGGCGAATACTGACGCACAGGCTTTGTCTAATTCTTTGGCGAGCAAAATTCAGCTTGGAGTAAAAGTTACTAAAGGTCTTGGAGCCGGCTCTTTTCCTGATCGCGGACGTGCAGCGGCAGAGGAAAATGTCGAAGAAATCGCCAGATTTTTAGAAGGCAGCAACATGGTTTTCATCGCTGCGGGAATGGGTGGCGGCACGGGAACAGGTGGTGCTCCGGTAATTGCGAAACTTGCGCGCGAACGCGATATTTTGACCGTTGGCGTTGTTACCAAGCCATTTCACTTTGAGGGAAAATATCGCATGGAAACAGCTGAGGCTGGCATTGAAGAGCTTAAGAAATATGTCGACACTTTGATCGTCATCCCAAATCAAAATCTTTTTCGCATCGCTAACGAGCACACAACTTTTGAATCTGCATTCAAAATGGCCGATGATGTTCTTCAAGCTGGAGTTCGCGGCATTACCGATCTAATCACCATGCCAGGTTTGGTGAATTTAGACTTTGCCGACATTCGCACCATCATGACCAAGATGGGTAAAGCGATGATGGGAACAGGAGAAGCAGAAGGAGAAAACCGCGCCATCATTGCCTGCGAAGCTGCTGTTTCAAATCCACTGCTTGACGATATTTCAATCAAAGGTGCAAAAGGCGTTTTGGTTAACATGACAGGCGGCTCAGACATGACGCTGTTTGAAGCCGACATGGCGGTAAATGCAATTCGCAAAGAAGTTGATGCAAATGCCAACATTATTTTTGGATCGGCATTCAACGAAAACATGAAAGGCAAAATTCGAATTTCAGTTGTGGCAACAGGAATTGATGAAGAAGAATTCAGACGCGACATCCAGAAATCAAACTTTGAACCATCTCGATTTAGAGTCGAAGAGCCAACTGAAAAAAAATCGGTAACGAAAAGTTTTTTTGATCCAGGAGTGTCAGTTAAGCAAGAAGATGAAATCGAGGAAGTCAGCGAAAGTAGCTTTAGATTGAAGAAGATAAATCACAAAAAACACGAGCCGGTTGCTGAAGAAATAATCGAAGAAGAATCTTTTGATCTAGAGGAAGAGGAGATTATTGAAGAAATGAAAATAGCTGCAAAGCCAGTAAGGCCAGCAAAACCAAATGCAAAAACCAAGAAAGAAAATTCGGTATTTAGTTTGTTTAGCTTCATGAATTCGTCAAAAGCTGCGAGCGAACCCATTGAAGAACTTGAAGAGGAAATCGAAAAACCAATTACCGAATTTCTGCCGGTTACATCATTCCACGAAGAAAAATTTGCAGATGTCGAAGATGTCGAAGAGGTTGAAGAAATTGAAGAGACTGCTCTTCCCGTAAAAAAAGAGGTAAAAAAAGAGGCCCAAAAAGAGGTCAAGAAATCAGTAAAAAGCGAAGTTGAGAAAAAGCGTAACCAATTTTTTGGTGCGACAGTTTTTGACGAAGAGGAAGAGGAAAAAGGTAAGAGTAAATTCGACGATGATATTTTGAACGTCCCTGCGTTTTTTCGTCGTAAAAAATAATGCAAATCGCCATTAATGAGCGATCTCATTAATTCGGCTCGATGAATATCTCTAATCTTCCAATCGTCATCTCTGCTTAAGTGGCGGCGGTTGGAAGATTGAGGTAAAATTGCCGAATTAATGAACTTGAATAGGGAAGGCGAGTTAAGAAAATTGATGAATAGTAAAATGGCAAAAATTTATTTAATCTCTCCTGAAAAAATTGATCTTAAAACATTTCCTACTCGCTTAGAGAATGTTTTAAAAACTGGTCTGGTGCCTGCATTTCAGCTGCGTCTTAAGGGTTACGAAGAAAGTGAAGTTACAAAAATTGCCCGCGAGTTAAAAAAAATCTGTCATCAAAATCATTGTTTATTCTTGCTCAACGATTCTTGTGAAATCGCTGCTGCAGTTGGTGCGGATGGTGTTCACCTTGGAGTTGAAGATGGATCAATCGCCGAAATACGAAAAAAATTTCCAACAAATTTTATCATCGGAGCGAGCT
Source organism: Rhizobium sp. Q54 (assembly GCA_945865745.1). Lineage (GTDB taxonomy): Bacteria > Pseudomonadota > Alphaproteobacteria > Rickettsiales > UBA1997 > UBA2645. Next base: position 4,149 of record CAMBFP010000100.1, read on the forward strand.
GTTACGACTCACGACATTTAGCGATGGAAGCCGGAGAACAGGGGGCTGATTACATTTCCTTCGGCGCATTTTTTTCGAGCAAAACCAAAATTTCGCGCGGCAAACCAAATACAGAA
>CAMBFP010000101.1 GCA_945865745.1 Rhizobium sp. Q54
GTTGTGAGTTTTTTGTACATGAATTTGACAGCTAGTTTTCGACCAATATGTTGCGCCGCCCTTTTTAAGTTTGCCAGCCATGCTTCGACAGGCTCAGCATCTTACCCTTATCTCTTACCCTTATTTAAAAATCATGACCGACTTCCGCAACATCGCCATCATCGCTCACGTCGATCACGGCAAAACTACATTGATAGACGCCATGCTTCAACAAAGCGGAACTTTCCGTGCCAATCAAAATGTTGAAACTCGAGTGATGGATTCGAACGATCTCGAAAAAGAGCGCGGAATCACCATTCTTGCAAAATGTACTTCGATTGTTTGGAAAGATCATAAGATCAATGTAATCGACACTCCAGGACACGCCGATTTCGGCGGCGAAGTTGAGCGCGTACTTTCAATGGCCGACAGCACTTTGCTTCTTGTCGATTCAGCTGAAGGTGTAATGCCACAAACTAAATTCGTGCTCTCCAAAGCTTTGGCTCTTGGCCTTAAGCCGATTGTAATCATTAATAAAATCGATCGTTCTGACGCTCGTCCTGATGAAGTTCTAAACGAAATTTTTGATCTTTTCGTTTCTCTAAATGCCAACGAAGCGCAACTAGATTTCCCGGTTCTTTACGCTGTAGGCCGTGATGGCTGGTGCGTTACCGACATGGAAAAAGATGAAAGAAAAGATCTCTCTCCACTTTTCGATTTAATCTTGAAGCACGTAGAGCCACCAAAATTTGATGTTGACGGTCCATTCAAAATGCTCGCGACACTTCTCGACCGCTCACCTTATTTCGGCCGCATGCTTACTGGTCGCATCTATTCTGGTCGCGCGAAAAACTTGATGAGCTTCAAGGCGATTAACTTGAAAGGCGAAGTTGTTGAATCTGGTCGCCTTACTAAACTTCACGTCTTCCGCGGCGTCGATAAAATTGCCGTTGAAGAAGCGGAAGCTGGCGACATCGTTTCAATCGCCGGACTAGAAAAAGCATCAGTTTCTGACACTCTTTGCGACACTTCAATCACCGAACCAATCAAATCTACTCCGATCGATCCACCAACAATGGCGATCACTATCGGCGTAAACGATTCTCCTCTCGCTGGAACTGAAGGTTCAAAAGTTACTTCGCGCATGATCCGCGATCGTCTTTTCGCCGAAAATGAAACTAACGTCGCCATCAAAGTAAAAGAAGCTGAAGCAAAAGATGCTTTTGAAGTCGGTGGACGCGGTGAATTACAACTTGGTGTATTGATTGAAAACATGCGTCGTGAAGGCTTTGAGCTTTCAGTTTCAAGACCTCGCGTACTTTTTAAAAGAGGCGAAGGCAATGAAATTTTAGAGCCAATCGAAGAAGTTGTTGTCGATGTTGACGATAATTTTTCTGGCGTAGTTGTCGAAAAACTTTCTTCACGCAAAGGCGAAATGATCGATATGCGCCCTTCAACTGGCGGCAAAACTCGCATAATTTTCTATGTGCCTTCACGTGGCTTAATCGGCTACCAAAGTGAATTCTTGACCGACACCAAAGGCAGCGGAGTTCTTAACAGAATTTTCCACAACTACGTTCCTTACAAAGGCGAAATCGGCTTCAAGAAAAATGGCGCATTGATTGCAACTGATCCAGGTGAAGCTGTAGCTTTCGCTCTCTGGAACCTACAGGATCGCGGCACAATGTTCATCAAACCACAACAAAAAGTTTATTCTGGAATGGTAGTTGGTGAAAATTCCAAGCAAGGAGATCTGGAAGTTAACGTCTTGAAAGGAAAACAACTTTCTAACGTTCGCGCTTCTGGAACTGACGAAGCGATTCGCCTAACTCCTCCTCGCGAACTAACTCTTGAAGACATGATCACCTACGTTGGCGACGATGAATTAGTTGAAGTTACACCAAAATCTTTGCGCCTGCGTAAGAAATTTTTGGATTCAAATGATCGCAAAAGATTAGGCCGCTCGAAAGAAGCAAAGTTTGATTTTGTACAAGAATAATCAAAAGGTTGTCTCTGGCCAGAGACAACTTAAGTCATGGCGAGCCTTCTAAACCCTAGGCTCGCCAAAAATATTAAAAAAGATCCCGATGTTTTTCACCACGAAAATCCTCGAGAGGGAGCGTCAGAATTTTTCTCTCTGGCTGCCAGTTTTCTTCGCTTTTGGTGTCGCATTTTATTTCTCCTTCTCCGCAAATTTTTTAGAAAAATTTCCATTTTTTCTCGCGCTTTTTTGCGTCGCGATTTTTTTATTTATCCTCAACCGCTCTTTGATAATCCTGGCCTGTGCCGCTTTTCTGGTCGGAAGTTTTTACGCAAAAATCTACGAAAAACCTGCTCCAATTACTAATAAGCTTTTCATCGATGTCGTTGGAAAAGTTGAGTCGGTAAAAAGATTTACAAATCCCGTAAACGGTGTCGAAGGTGCGAGTTTAGTGATTTTAGAGCCCGTGCTGCAGAAAATCACTAACTACGAAAAGAAAAAGCCAGCGATTAAAAAATACAAAAGAAAAACAAAAAAACTCTCCGCGCCATCCTCGCGCTCTTCTCTGTCATCCTCGCGAAAGCGGGGATCAAAGAGCAAAAAACCTGGAGCAAAAATCGTTCCTCTGGCCCCTCCAGATTCCCATCTTCGCGGGAATGACAAGCTAAAGTTTCGTGAAGGCGAAATCAAAAAGTTAGCCAACCTTCCTAACTACCAAGAGCTCGACCGCAAATTCTTAGACTACCGCGAAGCTTACCAGCAAGAGCTTCCAACCAATCTCCAAAAAATTTCCGTCAATCTTGTAAAAAACTCCGCAGCAATTTCAGTCAACGATAAAATCTCTTTCCGCGCATTTTTACAGCCGCCGCGCGACAAAGAATTTCTCGGTGATTTTGATTATATCCTGGATTCCAAAACCAAACAAATCGGCGCTTACGGCTTTATCTCTGGCGAAGCAAAAATCTTAGAAAAAGGAAAGATTTCCAATCTTGATGAGTGGTTTTTGTCTCTGCGCGAAAAAATTCGGCAGAAGATTTTTTCGATTCTAAGTGGCGACGAGGCCGCAATTGCCGCGGCCTTTTTAATTGGTGACCAACATCAAATCTCCAAAGAATCCGCAACAGAAATTCGTAACTCTGGCCTTTCCCATTTGCTCTCGATCTCTGGTTTTCATCTCTCGCTCGCTGGAGCGATTTTTTTTATTTCGCTGCGTTTTGCTTTGGCCCGAAACGAATATTTAGCCCTGCATTTTGATCTCAAAAAAATTGCTGCTGCTGTCGCGATTTTTGCTGTTTATTTTTATCTCAAGCTCGCCGGCTCACCCTTGCCAGCACAGCGCGCATTCCTCTTCGTCTTTTGCGCCTTACTCGCCTTATTATTCAACGAAAAACTTGACGCTAAACGTGCGACGATGTTTGGCGCTTTGCTACTCATTCTTCTAAGTCCTTATGTGATTTTTAGCGTCTCTTTTCAGCTTTCTTTCGCGGCAATTTTGGTGTTGGTAAATTTTTCTAAACCTGGCCGCAACTATTTTTGGCAGATTATTTTACTCTCGATTCTGATCCAGATCGCCACGATTCCTTTTTTAATGCACCACTTTCGCAACCTTTCTCTGCTTGGCTTCGTCGCCAATGTTTTGGCTATTCCTTTGGTAAGTTTTTTAATAATGCCCCTCGGATTTCTTGCGCTTTTTTTAATGCCAATCGATCCCTTAATTCCCCTGGTCAAGCCCGCGCTACTTTTAATGAATACCGGAATTATTGGTCTTGAAAAAATTGCCAATTTTGTTTCGGGAATTTCTTACTCACACTTCACCAGTCCTTGGCTGCCAAGCTCTGGACTTGCTATCGCAATTTTCGGATTACTACTAATCTGTCTTACAAAAACTTACTTGCGCTTCGTTGGAATTGTTATTTTTCTTGCCGCATTTCTCACAATTTTTTCCGTCAAAAAACCCGACATAATTTTCGAAAGAGATCAGAAATTTTTTGCCGTTTACGGTGAAAATGGTTTAGAATTTTCTAAGAGTTTAAGACCTTCAAAACAACGCACTTCTTGGATGCGACAATTTGATGAGAATGAATTCAAGATTCTTCTTTGTAAAAAAAATCGCTGCGAGATCGAGGTAAAAAATAAAAAAATTCTTGTGCTTTTGCAGCGAAATAAAATCAGCGAAATTTGCGCGATTAACTTTGATGCGATTGTGAATCTAACTAAAAAATATCAACTTCCCGCCTGTATCAGCGAAGATAAAATAAAAATCGACAACAAGAATTTTTACAGCGGCGGCACGCAGTTTTTA
>CAMBFP010000102.1 GCA_945865745.1 Rhizobium sp. Q54
GACTAGTAGGTGTAACGGTCATGCCCCGTGGCAGGTGGCGCAACTCTTCATTCCCGCGGGGATGAGACGGGACGAGTAGGTGAAACGGTCATGCCCCGTGGCAGGTGGGGGATTGAGGGACTAGTAGGTAAAACGTCATCCCCGCGCAGGCGGGGATCCAGGAAATCTATGCCGCGGTTACAAAATCTTTCATCACCGTCTTCGTCCCGGTTTTTTCAAAAAAGATTTCGAGCTTAGGGCCGTCTGCGCCGATTACTTTTCCGTAGCCGAATTTTTGGTGGAAGACTCGCTTGCCGATGGTTTCGTCTTTTTTTGTAGTGGCCCCTCCCCCCGAGGTCATTCTTGGCTGCAAAGCGGTCGAGGATCTCATGAAGTTACCTCGAGACGACTGCTGATTGAATGATGTCGGGCGATGGTTCTGTTGGTTGAAAGATGAGAAATGAATCTCCTCTGCCTCAACTTCATCCTGCGGCAACTCCCTCAGGAAACGAGACGGCATTTGCATTTGCACGTCGCCAAAGATGTAACGACTTTTTGCGTGCGACAAAATTAATTCTTTTTTTGCGCGCGTGATTGCAACATACATCAAGCGCCTTTCTTCTTCTAAGCCATTACGCTCTTCAATTGATTTTCCACTTGGAAATAATCCATCTTCAAGACCAGGAACGAAGACTAAATCAAATTCCAAACCTTTGGCAGCATGCACTGTCATTACACTGACGGCGTCTTGAAGATTTTTATCGTCACGCGCTTCGATGAGAGAAGCATATTCTAAAAACTCAACCATCGTCGAAAAATCGCCGAGACTGCTGATGAATTCTTCAATATTCTCCACGCGCCCTTGCGACTCGAGAGTATTTTCTAATTTCCACATCGAAAGGTAACCAGAGGCGGTGAGAACATATTTGGCAACGTCAGAGAGGCTTTCTGTGCCAATTTTTCTTTGTGTATTCTCGATGATTTCGATCAGGCTTTTTATACCATCGCGCGCTTTTCCTTTAAGCGCTTCAGATTTTTTAATCGCCAAAAAAAGTGAAATTCCTTCTTGTTTCGATTGTTCGCGAAGACTTGCAATTGCTGAATCGCCAACACCTCGCTTCGGAATATTAATAATTCTTGCGAGCGCCAAATCATCGTCAGGATTTGCACAAATTCTTAAGTAAGCGATGGCGTCGCGCACTTCCATCCGCTCATAAAATTTCATGCCACCAATGACTTTGTAAGGAATTGAATTGTGAATAAATGATTCTTCAAAAGGACGAGTTTGATAGCCTGCACGCACAAGAACCGCGGTTTCAGAAAGTTTGTATTTATTCGCCCGAACTGCCTGTGAAACCGCAGACGCCTCCATGCGGTCATCGGGAAATGTTAATAATTTGATCTTTTCGCCCTGCCCTTTGTCGGTCCAAAGTGTCTTGCCGTGACGTTCTTTATTGTTAGAAATTACTGAATCTGCTGCCTTCAAAATATTTGAGGTTGAGCGATAATTTTGTTCGAGGCGAATCACTTTCGCATTCGTAAAATCTTTTTCGAAACGAAGGATGTTAGCGATGTTCGCACCGCGCCAGCCGTAGATCGATTGATCGTCATCACCGACACAGCAAATATTATTTTGCTCATTCGTAAGGTTGAGAAGCCACTGATATTGAGCATTATTAGTGTCTTGATATTCGTCGACGAGAATGTAGCGAAATTTATCCTTGTAGTAAGCAAGCACGTCCGGCGCGGCGCGGAAGATTTCGAGATTATGTGAAAGTAGATCACCAAAATCCGTCGCATTCATCGCCTTGAGGCGAGATTGATACATCGAATAAACTTCTTTAAGTTTTGGCAGACCAACTTCAAAGCCAGCAGATTCAAGGGTTGATGGGCTCACCGCTTTATCCTTCAAACGCGAAATACGATTCAAATAAACCTTCGGCGCGAATTGTTTGATGTCGATATTGAAGTCGCCGAGAATGGTTTTGAGCAGGCGGGTTTGATCGTCATCGTCAATGATGGTGAAGTCTTGACGTAACCCGACAATCTCGGGATGACGACGCAAAATACGCGCCGCAACCCCGTGAAAAGTTCCCATCCAGAGATTATTCGCTTGCTCACCGATCACTTCACTAATTCGTTTCTTCATTTCCGCTGCGGCCTTATTGGTAAAGGTTACGGCAAGAATTTGATAAGGCGAAGCGAGTCCAGAATTTACGATGTTGATAACGCGAGAAGTCAAAACTTTTGTTTTACCAGTTCCAGCTCCAGCAAGGACTAGTAAAGGTCCATCGGTTGTATTAACGGCTTCGAGTTGCGGAGAGTTGAGAGTCATTGATTTTATAATTTTTCTGTCAGTCGAATATGCCATTTGAGCGAAGTCGAAAACGCTGGTTGAGCTAACTCGAAAACGCTGATTGAGCTAACTCGAAAACGCTGGTTGAGCGAAGTCGAAACCAAGTCAATAGCTAGAGACTTGGTTTCGACTTCGCTCAACCAGCGTTTTCGATTTCTTTCAACCAACATCTCATTTCGATCGGTGGAAAAAATTTTTAATATTTTTCCGGATGAAATACCTGAAGTGGTCTGGCGTTGGATTTAGCAAAAATTGCCGATTTGATGATTGTGTTCATTTGTTCTTTTGAAATTTTTGCCGGTGTTTTCATCACGTACCACTTTACCCCTTCTTTGCATGGAGGAGTAGTGAGTGAGCCATCATAGAAAAATACTTTATCGCTCGTTTTAATAAATTTTATTGGATTGATTCTTCCCTCTCTTTCTTTGCTTGCGAGGAAATTTATTAGACTAGTGAAATCAGAATTTTCGTCACCAACTTCAAGCAAAACCGCAACAACCAAACTCTGCTCATCTTCACTTTTGTGATAAAGTTGCATCTCTAAAGAATGCTGATTGCCATCAATAAAATGCTCGCTTGGATGATGAAAAACAATTGAGTGTAACCAATATTTCTTCTTGCCGCGTAACAAAAAATTCTCGCCATCAAAATTAATATTTTGGACGTAATTTTTTTTCTCTTTCTCAACGTCAGAAATTTGGTAAGAAAATTTTAAATCGCTTTCGATGAACTTATCTTCGATATTAATCGGCGATTGATTATAGCCGATTTTGCAAAATTTATTTTCATCGCGATCACCCCAGGCAGCTGGAGACTCGTAGCTCCACTGGGCTTTGCAGGAAAAAATGAATGCGAAAAAAATAAGAAAAAATTTTTTCATGAAGAGAGCTTCCTTTGGATTGCAACCGTTAGAACAAAAATTCGCTGATCTGCTTAAGCCACTTTTTGCAGGCAGTAAGAAAGAATTTATTTTGATCAATAATCTTACTAAAAACTGGTCAGATGTTATTGGAAAAAAATATGAAAAACTTTGCTATCCGCAATCAATCAAATTTGGAACAAAATCCGGAACAAAATCCCTTGGGGCAGAAAAAACTGCAACACTTACAATCGCAGTTTACAACTCTGCGGTTGGATTTTTTTTAGAAAGTAATTCAGAAATTATCCTTGAGAGAATCGCAGTTTTATACGGATTTAAATCTGTGGCAAAAATCAACATCAAGCAAGAACCGAGAAATATCGACAACAACAAAGTCACTGAGATCAAGCTTCCCGACGCTCAAGAAAAAAACTTACAAGAAAAAATAGAAAAAATTTCTGATCAAAATTTGGCAGAAACTTTACAAAAATTGGGAAGAGAAATTTTTAAGAGCTAATCCATTTCTCTCAATTTTTTAAGATTTTAAAACAAAAAATTTCCCACTGAATCGATTTTTAAAGTATCGCCATCGCCAACAGCTCAACTTTAATTAGCAGCTCACAATGTTCGATTAAGCTGAGTATTAAGCCCACACAAAACCTGCAATTACAGTAAAAACGAAGAGCAAATTTATTTGTTTAATTTTTTAATTCTCTCCTCGCGCATTTTCGCAAAGTCATCTCCGGCATGATAAGATGAACGAGTCAATGGACTGGCAGAAACCATCAAAAATCCTTTGCTATAAGCCATTTTTTTGTAGAGCTCGAACTCATCTGGATGAACGTAGCGATCTACTGGAGCGTGGCGCAAAGTCGGTCGAAGATATTGGCCGATAGTCAAAAAATCGATATCAGCGCAACGCATGTCGTCCATGACTTGCAGCACCTGCTCTTTCGTTTCACCAAGACCAACCATTAGGCCCGATTTTGTGAACATTGTTGGATCGATTTCTTTCACGCGCTTCAAAAGATGAAGGGAATGGAAATAGCGCGCACC
>CAMBFP010000103.1 GCA_945865745.1 Rhizobium sp. Q54
TTTGCTGCTAAGTAATTACCTCTTTTCATCCCGTCATCCCCGCGAAGGCGGGGATCCAGGGAAAGTTTCTACACATTGCGAGCCTTCCTTAAATCCCCGCCTTCGCGTGGATGACGCGGAAAAAATATAACTAAAGTGAGAAAGTAATCGATTTCAAATATTCACTTTCCCGAAGCCCAGGATGAATAGGGTGATCAATATCGGCACCAAAGCTTCTGATTAATTTCGCTTTACGTCCGAGCTTACGGAAGCCGTCATTTGCTGCGTTAATTAGGTCTTGTTGACTAACTTGATGAGAGCAAGAGCTGAGCATTAAGATTCCGCCCTCTCTAACTAAGCTCGCCGAAAGTTTGATCAGTTTTTCGTAACCTTTCATTCCTGAGAAAAAATCTTTTTTGCTTTTAACAAAGGCTGGAGGATCGAGAAGAACAATGTCGAAACGCTTCTTTTGGAATTCAGCATTTTCTAAAAGTGCATAAACTTTTTCGTGAATAAATTCAGCGTTTTCAGGTAAAGAAAGTTTAACCGGAGAAGAGTCAACAAAAGTCACTGATTTCGCGCCGCCTTTCAATGCATTAAAGCCAAATCCACCCAGGTAGCAGAAGGCATCAAGCACATCACAATCTTTAGAAATCGAAGCAATAAATTCACGATTTTTTCTTTGATCAAAAAACCAGCCAGTCTTTTGGCCAGCTCTTACATCGATCAAATATTTAATGCCATTTTCTTCGATTTCGATTTTTTCAGGAATCTCGCCTTTGATTACTTTGGTCTCTATTTCCAGGCCTTCATATCTTCTCATTTCGATGTCGTTACGGAAAATAATCGCGGCATCAGGAAATATTTTTTCGAGTGCAGAGATTAAAAGCGGTGAAAGTTTTTCCATTCCGGCGGTTGAAATTTGACAAGAAATAACATTGCCGAAGAGGTCGATTACAAGGCCGGGAAGGAAGTCAGCTTCAGAGTGAACTAGGCGGTAGAAAGGCTTGTCGAAGAATTTGTCACGCAAAGCTTTTGCTTTGAGAATTCTTCTAACAAAAAAATCTTCGTCGACTTTTTCAGAAGATTTGTGACTTAAAATTCTTCCAGAAATCAAGCTTTGTGGGTTAAAATAAGCGAGTGCGCAGGTTTCACCTTTTTGAATTTCAACTTCAACTAGTGAGCCTTTTTCTAAACTTTTTAATTCAGCAAAATTTTCAATTTCGTTAGAGAAAATCCAAGGGTGGCCGTAGACGAGACGTAGCTCGTGAGATTTTTTAATTTTTAGTTTTAGCATTTTTTAGAAAATTAGATGTAACAGTTCAGCAAGTAGAAATCCGACAGCAAGCCACTTAAAATTTTTTCTCTTTTTCTTTGATCTTGCCCATTTGAGTAAGAAAAATGGATCGCGGTGAAAAGATAAATAAGCCGCTTCTGCAGATGCGTTATTAGTGAGCTCAGACAGTTTTTTTAGTTTGAAATCAGAAAAATCTTCAAACGCAAAATTAACAAAATCCAAATCAGAAATTGTGTGCGTGCCGCTGGAGTCGAAGCCGATATTTTTTGTTAAAGGTTTGCTGCTATGCACAGTGTAGCCACTGTTTTTAAACATGCTGTAAGACATTTGGATGTCCCAAGCATTGATGCGATTTTCTTTTTGTAGGCGCAACATATCAAACATGTTTCCACCGGCGCGGTTAAAGGCTTTGATTAGTTTTTTATTTTTAGTAAATTCGGCGTAATCCTTTATTTCAAAATCAATTTTTTGCCAACGATCTCTCCAAGTTCCCCAGCCCCAAGATGAACTTTTGCCTTGGACAAAGAAGACGTCATCAGAATAATTTTCAGGAAATTTAATAAGATTTTTTGGGTAGTTAAAGCCACTGACACACCAGACATCTTTTTCTCCTCGGTAAAAATCTAATGATCTATTGGTGAAGTTTAAAAAATCTTTTGCGGCGATGATGTCATCTTCGACAACAATCACAGAGTCATGATTTTCTAGGACGGATTGGATGCCGAATATTATCGAAAATTGCGAGCCGTGATTAACTTCTCTTTTAGTGACGTGAATTTTTTTGAAGCCACTCAATGAATCGACAACTTCGTGAACAGATTTTATTGCGGCTAAATCTTTAATATTTCTTGGTCCGTCGCAGAAAATAAAAATTTCTGAATCCTGCGCTAAGTCGTTGAGCAACAAGGCCTCAAGAACTATTTTGGTTTTGTCGGCGCGATTAAAGCAAAAGAAAGCAATCGGAGCGTTTTTCATAAAATTGTTTGATAGACTTGCTTCATTTCTGTTGCGGCTTTTTGCCAAGAGAATTTTTTATTTTGTTCGTAACCATTTGCGATCAATTCAGCTCTGAGTTCGGCGTCGCTGATTATTTTTTCGACAGAAGCTTTAATTGCCCGTGGATCTTTCGGGTCAAAATAAAGTGCAGCATCTCCTGCGGCTTCTGGAGTAGCAGAAACATTGGCAGCAAGAACTGGGCAGCCACAGGAGAAAGATTCTAAAATCGTCACGCCAAAGCCTTCGTAGTAAGAGGGCGAGATGAAGGCGAGGGCGGTTTTGTAAAGAGTGATTAAATCGCGATCTTCGCCAGATACTACTCTGACTTTTTTTTCTAATCCTAAATTATCTAGGAAGCGCTTTTCTTTTTTGTCGAAAGGCGCACCAAAGCAAATAAGTTCTAGGTTGGGATTGTTTCTTAAAACTTCTGAAATCGCCGAAAGCATGAAGTAAAAATTTTTGTAAATGCTGCGATTGCCGACGAAAAGTAAGAAATCTTTTTGCGGTTTTTTTGCTTCCGTTGTCGCGATTAATTTTTCATCAAGCGAGCAGGCTTGGTAAATGACGGCGATTTTTTCTTCTTTGATGTCGATGAATTTTAGTAGATCTTTTTTTGTCTGCTCAGAAACGACGATTATTTTATCTGCCTTTAGCGCCAATTCTTTTTTCAAAATCGCAAGACGATCTTTGAGCGGAAACATTTCCGGAAAAAGTTCGTAAATCATGTCGTGAATTGTAATCACGAATGGCTTACCACTCAGAGAATTCAAGAAGTAGTCGTCGTAGTAAGTGGCGTGAAAAATATCGAACTCACCAGAATTAAGAATTTTTTTTGTGACCTCTTGATTTTGATCGGGCGATTTTTTGAAGAAATTAAAGCGAGATTTTTCACCGATTTGCAAATCAACAATTCCCGGCGCCGCCTTCAAATATTCATTATTATGGTGGTGAATGGGAAGCCTAGCTTCAGGGCCAATTTCTTTGATTAAATTACAAAAATAACGCGAAATTCCCCCGTGTTTTTGTGCAGAAAAAATTTGGTAATCGAAGATTAATTTCATTAGAGACCAGTTACGAGAATTCCGTATTTTTTACTAAGGTAGCTCATCACATCTTTTCTTTCCTGATTTTGAAGAGGGCGGTTGTAGATGATAATTTCAGAGATCAATCCGGAATAGTTGGAAGCGTTAGAGCGATTTGCTCCAATTGAAATGCCAGTCAAAGGAGTGGTGCCAGGATTTATTGTAGAGCCTCCAGCAATGATTGATGAGCTGTTAAAGTAAACTTTGGAATTCGATCCGTTAAAATAAACTGCAGCGATATAACTTACTTTTGCAAGATTTACTATTGGATTGGTAACCGTGCCAGTCGAAACCAAGGAGCCAAGATTCATGCTAAAGGAGTTACTGTTTTGCCCTATGTTTGAATTGCTGCCGCTTGAGGAAGAGTCTAAAATAATTGTAGTGATAGTGCTTGGGTTGGCCACTATAAAAATGGTATTCTGAGACGTGTTGCCCTGATAAAAATTTGCTAACTCAATTTTATTGGTACCGTTAAATAAAAGGCTCGGAATTTTATTTATGCCGTCAGATTCGTAAGCAACTGCGGCTGATGCGACTCTTGTCAGCGCATTCTTTTTTGCTGGAATTGAATTGGGACTGATGTCGTACCAGGCGCTGATTTGCTTGCCATCAAATGCTTCATTTGTTTTGAATGAATCAACGGAAGATGTTTCGTACCAAGCAATCAACCCAGAAATATTTGGCACCGGAGATTTTGAGGTGAGAGATCTCGCTGTAGTTAATCTTGAAGATGCAACTATTTTAATGCCCTGCGAAACCATTGCCATTAAAAGGCTAACAACAACTAGAGAGACCGAAAGTTCGAGTAAGGAGAATGCGGATTTTTTCATTTAAATTCCAATTACTGCGATTCCGTATTTTTGACTTAGGTAATTCATTACATC
>CAMBFP010000104.1 GCA_945865745.1 Rhizobium sp. Q54
TCATCAGCATCAATTGCTAAAATAGATAGTGACGACAAGAAAAATGCTAATAAAGGCAACCCCCTTTACATCTTACTCTCCGCTTGTGGAGCATTCGCATTAGGGATCTGCGGCGCAATTTCCAGTGCTGTTGGCGCAGTTTTTAATAAGGTTGGAGATGCTGGCATTAATATAGGCATAAGAATGAGGACGGATGCTTCTAAACAAAATTATGCGTGGGGGGCAGGTCAAAATGCGCTTTCGCTAATACCAAGTTTTATTGGCGTCGCTGCTAAACCTTTTGGAATGGGCTTCAGAGCTATTGGTTCAATTATGTCTAAAAATGCAACTGTCTACGCTGATTCTAAAAGCACCATTTTAGCACCGATGGGTAAGGCATTCCGCGTATTTGATAATTTTTTAGTCAATCGAAGAGGCGACCTTAAATTGCCAGACCCGATTCCTCGCGGAATCAATCTTGACGGATCTATATCAAATGATCCAGATATAGAAGAAATAAGGAAGAAGGCGAGAGATATTTTCATGAAAATAAAATCTCCAAAATTTACTACCTCTGGCATCAAAGGGGATGAAAAAGAATATTGTGAAGTGGCAAGTTTTATTACAAATAAAAGAGTCGAATATAAATTACTGTTCTCTCCGATCGATGGTTCATTCGTAATGGCCGACCCTACAAAGGGCTTCAATAAGAATGAGAAGGTGAATGACTGGAATTCTGATTTCAAACCTAGTTCAGAAAGATCAAGCAGGGCCTCGTTATTAAAACTAATCAAAGATATGGAACCTGATTCATCAGGCTGCCTCCTCAAAGACACTAAAAGTGGCTTCAGCATTACTAGAGCAAAAGACAATGCAAAAGGAATAAGTTATGAAGAATACAAAAAAATAAAAATTTTTGATAAAGAAAAAGTCGTCAATGATACAAGTTTTACTCTCAATGGCTCAGAATATCTTGTCGAGGCCAAGAGTAGTAAATTGGATGATTTTCAAATTTTGCGCAAAGTCGGAAAAGACGAAATCGAGCTTGGGAAATTTGGCACATTTAAAGTTGTTTCTCAACGCGCCTTAGAAACTCAAGAAGCTCCAGCTGTTAAAACATCAGAGAATACATCATCAAAAAGTCCTTCACGAAATAATTTGAGAAAACCAAGTGCAACTCAACTTATTATGAAAGATATATTGAAAAGTCGTTAGATTAATCCAATTGACAGAGCGAGATCATTTATTTTGCTCTGTCATCCCCGATACAAAACATCAGAGATGCAAATAGATGTAAAAATTTTTACCCTACTTGAAAAAGTTGGCCATTTCACTTTGTTGAATTTGGCCAATCTTGGTAAGATTATGATCTTCGCTGCAAATAGCGTTGCCGCTTGCTTCACGCCGCCATTTTATCCGCGCTTAATTTTACGTCAGTTTTTACAAATTGGATATTTTTCACTTCCTGTGGTTGGTCTCACTGCAATTTTTTCTGGCGCAGTTTTGGCGCTGCAAAGCTATTCAGGCTTCTCGCGCTTTAACGCCGAAAGCACGATCGCCACTGTTGTTGTCTTATCTATTACACGTGAACTTGGGCCGGTTCTTGCGGGCTTAATGGTTGCAGGGCGCGTTGGTGCCTCAATGGCTGCGGCAATCGGCACAATGAAAGTCACCGAACAGCTTGATGCGTTACGCACACTTTCGACCAATCCTTTTAAATATTTAATTGCCCCGCGCATCATTGCCGGAGTTTTGATGTTGCCACTTCTAGTTTTGGTTGCTGACGTGATTGGTGTAATGGGAGGATATTTGGTAAGTGTGCATTCTCTCGGATTTTCTCCTGGCCCTTACATTGCCAGCACCTTTAAATTTTTAGAACAAATCGACGTCGTCTCTGGCCTCACCAAAGCCGCTTTTTTCGGCTTCGTAATTTCAGTAATGGGCTGCTATTTTGGCTACCACTCTAAAGGTGGCGCTGAAGGTGTTGGCATCGCTACAACCAATGCTGTCGTTTCTGCATCAATTGCAATTCTACTCCTGAATTACATCATCACCGGAATATTTTTTGGGTAAATGAACTACCACCACATCTACCACGCCGGCAATTTTGCCGACATCTTCAAGCATGTTATTCTTACGCTTTGCTTAGAAAAATTTCACGAAAAGCCCGCGCCATTTTTCGTCTTAGACACTCACGCTGGCATTGGAAAATATGATCTCGCTGACGAGAAATCTCTTAAAACTTTTGAAGCCGAGGAAGGAATAAAAAAACTTCTTCAACAAAAAAATTTCACTGATTTTTTGCCTGAGCGCTATTTAAGAATTTTAGCAAAAATTAATAACTGCGAAATTTCTGAATTACCCGAAAAGCTCAAGATTTACGCTGGCTCGCCAATTATAATAAAAGATTATTTGCGTCGTGAAGATCACGCCATTTTTGCTGAATTGCATCGCGAAGATTTTATTCAACTTCGTCGCAACTTCGCCGGCAATCCAAAATTTTCTTTGTTTAACCAAGATGGCTTTTCGTTCTTAAAATCGAAACTCCCTCCCCTCGAAAAACGCGGCCTAATTATAATCGACCCATCTTTCGAAAAAGATCAAAGTAAGATTTCTGCTGATTACGAAAAGATTATTTCTGGCATGCAAGATGCCTATAAACGCTTTGCTCACGGCGTTTACTTGATTTGGTATCCGATTATTAAAAGTGATGAAGAAGTTCTGAAGAATTTTTACGAAAAAATGTCGAATCTGAAATTTGAAAAAGCACTGCACTTAACTTTCGATCTCAGAAAAACAGAAGATGAAACAAGAATGAAATCTTGCGGAATGTTTATTTTTAACGCCCCGTGGCAACTAGAAGAGAAGCTAAAAATTATCCTACCGCGCATCTCTGAAGCTCTAAAAAACTAAGGAATTCTGATTTTTTGCACCACTAATTGAAGTCTTCTAAATTTAATCGCGGCCCAAGATCGAAAAAAATTTCATCGTGAGTGGCAATGATTACGAGCCCACCTTCTCCAATCCTGGTTTCAAGCAAGCCGAGCAATTTTCTTCCACTCTCTTTATCAAGATTGTTCGAAGGCTCATCTAAAAACCACACAGCAGCCGGACAACATAATAATCGCGCCAGCATCACTTTTTTCTGCCAGCCTGCAGAAAGTTTTTTTACTTTTTGATCAGAAAAATTCATGAGACCAAAAAAACTCAATCCCGATTGCAGCGCTATTTCTGTATCCGACAACTTAGCATAAAACGCTAAATTCTCTAGCACCGTAAGCTCTTGTTCTAAAAAATTTTTGTGACCAATAAATTGCGAATCGCCGTTAAAATCAGCGCGGAAATTTTCGACATCCTCTCCACCCCATAAAATTTTCCCAGAACTTGGCTTGGCAATTCCCGCAATAATTTTCAATAAACTGCTTTTGCCACAACCATTTCGACCCTTGATTATTAAGGCCGAATTGAGGCCAACTGAAAAGCCGAGATCGGAAAATATTTTCTTGTCATCTTTAAAAAGACTGAGATTTTGAACTGTGAGCATATGCTGCGAGGCCTTGAATTTACTGACTAAAATGACAATAGAATTTTACGAACATTCCGAAACAAAAGACCCAAAATATCTAGTAATTTTTTTACACGGCTACGGAGCTAACGGCGAAAATTTAATTAATCTTTGGCACGAATTTAAATATGCTTTGCCTGAAGCGCATTACATTTCTCCTAACGCAATCGAACCATGGGAGGGCGGATTTCCGCATTCTTACCAATGGTTTACGCTCTACAACGGAGGGGATCGTCGCGGTTTACTCGAAACTGCCAATCACATCAAAAGCGCCAATAAAACTTTAGAAAAATTTATCAGCGAACAGCTCGTGCGCTTCAATTTAACTGCTGAAAAATTATTTCTCGTTGGCTTCTCGCAAGGCGCGATGATGGCAATTTATCAAGGCTTCATCGCCGATAAAAAATTCGCCGGCGTAATTTCATTTTCGGGAAAAGTTGTTCTCCCTGAAATGGTTGGCGAGAGAATAAATTCAAAACCCGAAATCTGCTTAATCCACGGCGAAGAAGACTCTGTGCTGCCTTTCGAAAATTTCATTGAAGCGAAAAAGCTTCTCGAAGAACAAAAAGTTAAACATGAATCTCACTCTATTCCGCATCTCGATCACTCCATCGACATCCACGGAATACGCCTTGCACA
>CAMBFP010000105.1 GCA_945865745.1 Rhizobium sp. Q54
GGTAAGTTGTTAATTCCCTTCTCGATATAAATCGGCTTAATTGATGAGACACCTGTTTGTGTAGCGTTATTTTTTACAGTTGCCTGAGGATTAATATCATTCCAAGAGCTAACTGTTGAGTTATCTGAAGTTTCGGTACTGCTGAAACTGGCCTCTGATGTTGATTCAAGCCACAGAATTAGGCCTTTGAGAGAATTAACTCGTGAACTTTGAGTGAGCATTCTGGCTGATGAAAGTCTAGCGTCTTGTACGAGTTCTATGCCTTGTCCAATTCCAGCGATGAGCACGCCAATGATAAGAATAACAATTGAAAGTTCGACGAGAGAAAATGCTCGTTTCATTTGTGTAGCCATGGAGTGATTTGTTTGTTGTTATTTTCGAAGTCCAAAATTTTAGAGGATTTTTGTAATGTTAAACCAATGTCGTCAAGCCCTTCGATTAAACAATGTTTGCGAAATGGATCGACTTCGAAGGAATAAATTTTATTGCCGGCGCGCACTTCTTGTTTGGGTAAATCAATGATTACGTTGTTGTCTTTTGACTTCGCGAACTCGAGTAATTCCTCAACTTGATCGTGTGGAAGAGTAATTGGTAAAATGGAATTCTTGAAGCAGTTATTGTAAAAAATATCGGCGAAAGATGGAGCGATTACGGAGTGAATTCCGAAGTCAGCTAGAGCCCATGGAGCATGTTCTCGACTAGATCCGCAGCCAAAATTATCGCGAGCGATTAAAATTTGTGCCTTGCTGAATTCGGGTTTGTTTAAAACGAAATCAGGAATTTCTTTTTCGTTTAAATCAAAACGCATTTCATAAAACAAAGCCTTGCCAAGACCAGTGCGTTCGATGGTCTTGAGGAATTGTTTTGGGATGATCATGTCGGTGTCGATATTAACCAAAGGTAGGGCCGCAGCGACTGAAGTGATGGTTGTGAATTTTTCCATTTTTTAAGATTTTTTTGTTACCACTAAAACTATCGCGTCATCCCCGCGAAGGCGGGGATCCAGAAAAGTTTCCGAGTGCTCGGTTTAGTTCTTCTCGATTCACCACCTTCGCGAGGCGATAAGGCCGAAAGATCGAAGCTGCAATGTGTTTAAGATTAAGCTAAAAATCTATTCCAAAATTTCTCATCGAGATTTGGTAGTGCAGAATTAATTTCCGCCATTTCCAGCATCTCGCCGTTGCAGTGCAAAACCAAATCGCAGCCAGCAGCAAGAATCCTTTTTGATTTTTCGCTGAAACTTCCTTTGAGAGCTTTCATTGAAATGTCGTCGCTCATTAAAATATTTTCAAAACCTATTTCTTCTCGAATCATTTTAATCGCAGTTGGTGAGTTTGTAGCGCAGTTAATTTTATCTATTGCGGTGTATAGAATATGCGCAGTCATCGCGAATTTTTGATCACGTAATTTTTGAAAGGCAATAAAATCTGTTGCTCTTAATTCGGCTAGAGAAGCGTTGACTATAGGCAGCTCTAAATGTGAATCGGAAGTTCCGCGACCATGACCAGGAATGTGTTTGATAACAGGAAAAATATTTTGCGAAAGTAACCCTTCGCAAACTTTTCTGCCTAAATCTGCAACTTGCTCAGCATTTTTTCCGTAGGCGCGATCGCCGATTACTTGGTGAGTTTTTGCGGTTAGAATGTCAAGAACTGGAGCGCAATCGACATTGATTCCGACCTCATTCAAATTACGACCGATCTCTTGAAAGTTTTTAAACAAAGCCTCGCGCGCAGCTTCTGGATTGGTTTCGTAGAGATCAGCAAAATATTGTCCGGCCGGATATTTATTCCAATGCGGCTCTTTCATGCGCGCAACGCGACCACCCTCTTGATCAACTAGAACGAGAATTTCGCCATCCATTACTTCGCGCAAAGAATCGGTTAATTTTTTTAGCTGAATTTTATCTTCAATATTTCGTGCAAAAAGAATGAAGCCAAGTGCACCATTTTTTGCGAAAAAATATTTTTCTTCGTCAGTAAGAGAAGTGCTTGAAACCCCGTAAATTACAGGCTTGGTAACTTTTTTATTCTGAGAAATTTTTTGGAGCAGGAGAGACATTTATTGAAGAGAATTAAATATTTTTAAAATTTTGTTGCGATTTTGTGTGAAGAGATTTTCGAGTTTTTTTACGTCGCAGCTCAAGACGGAAAGGATCGAAATAAAGTCTCTAAAGCCTTTTCCTGCATAGTTTTGAAACTTTTTTATTTCGGGAATTTCGAGAAGAGATTTAACAACTAGAACACGGAAAAAAATCGCGGCAAAATTTTCTTCAAAAAACTTTTGATTACCAAGAGTTTGCTCAATGGTTTTGAAGCCTGGGTTGCGACATGCTTCAAAAGTCTCGGCATAACAAATCTTTTCCAGATTTTCAAAAAACTTTTCATAAAACTTTTCCAAATTTTCTTCATTCATTTCAAAAATATCTGACCAAATCTCAGGATCTGAATTATCTAAGCGGAAAGCAGTTTTAAAAAACTCATCAGTAATTTTTTTAGGTGAAAATTCGGCAGTTAAAAAAGACAAAAATTGAGGCAGGTGCGAAACTAACGCGTAAATTTCATCATGCTTTTTGGCTTCAAGAAATTCAGGAATTCCGCCGATTTTTTTTATGACTTCAACGATTTGAGAATTTTCTTTGCAGATGATGAATTTTTTATCAGTGAATAATTTTGCGTCAGAATACTCAAAGCCGGCATTTTCAGAGCCGGCAATGGGATGACAAGGTACGAAATTTTTTGGTAAATTTTCGATGTCGAGATTTTTGATTGAACCCAAATCAATCACCAAAGCATTAACATTTTTAAGCTCGAAAAAAACTTCGTCGTAAGCTGAGAGGGGAGTGGCAACAACAATAAAATCAAAAGTAGAAAGTTCTTCAGAAAGAAAATCTAAGTCGCTAAATCCTTCGTTAATTACCTCGGAATTTTTAGCGTAATCAATTGTCTCTGAATCGGAATCGCAGGCGAAAATCTCTTTACTTAGATTAGCTTGCTTGATGGCTCGAGCAAAGGATCCGCCAATTAATCCAAGTCCGATAATTAAAGTTTTTTGAAACATATTTTTTGCGTTGAATAATTGATTTGCCACTCCTAGGTTCGCGACACTTTTCCCTTAAAGTTTCCACACACAATGAAAAAAATATTTCTAACACTTCCTCTTTTGATGGTTCTTTTTTGCGCTGCTTCTTGCACCAATAAAGTAATCGATATCAAGAGTCCGTGCGTGTCTGCGGAAGATGGGCCGTGTGGTCCAAAGAAGTCAGTCAATGATTGGTGGATCAAAAAATCTCAAAATTCCTAAATATGTCTGACGAAACAAAAACACAAAGTTTTGCTGATAAATACGCTAGCAAGAAAACAACTTTCACTTCGCAAGCCCTTGAAAATCACCACCCAGAACCAACCAAAAGTCTTCCTGAGATGTCTCAGAAAGACCCCTCTAATCTCAAACAGGTAGATCCTAAAAAGAAAATGCAATCCGAACTAATTTATCTCGTGAAAGGAATCGATGCTGGACGTAATGCTTGGTATTACGTTTTGGTTGAACGTCTTAAGTTACAACTTTTCCTCAAGGCTTTAAATGATGAAATTATTCATCTAGAAAATTATGGAAATATTCTCTACTCGGCCTACGGAGATGAGCCTTCTTCTGATATTACAGTGAAGCTAAAAGAAGAATACGGAATCGAATAATCTCTCTAAATTGAAACTTCTAAAAACATCTTCAATTGTTGTCGCATCTGTCTTTGTCGGCTTTTTTTCAGCTTTGTCTTTTTCGCAAATTGAGATCAAGCCAATCAAGCTTGATTACAATGCTCCAACAAATCAGAAAGAGTTTTTAGATGAGGTGATTGCGCGAGTTAAAAAAGATTACGTCGAAGAAAGAACCGATCGCCAGCTTGCTGAAGCTGGCGCTGCGGGAATTCTTTCTTCTCTTGATCCGCACTCTTCTTACTTGAATGAAGACTTACTTAAAGAAATGCAGGTGCAGACTAAGGGTGAGTTTGGTGGTTTAGGAGTTGAAATTACGATGGAGATGTCGGTGGTAAAAGTGGTTTCGGCGATTGAAGACACGCCAGCATTTAAAGCTGACATTAAGTCTGGGGACTACATTTCTAAGGTTGATGGGAAAAATGTAATTGG
>CAMBFP010000106.1 GCA_945865745.1 Rhizobium sp. Q54
GACCAAGCGGCATCTCCTGTTTGTTTTTTCAGCGCGTAAATTTCTCCAGAGGAATAAGAAACTATTAAATAATCACCTGAAATCACAGGGTCAGCAACGCCAAGAATTGCCGTTGCGCGACTAATGCCAGTCTGCACCCAAGCTAACTCCCCGCTATCAACATCAAAGGCGTAGGTCTTATTGTCATTGGTCGAAACGTAAACACGTTTTCCGTCGGAAACTGGTGAAGAAATCGGAATCGAAGAGATCTCTTTTGACCACAAAACTTTTCCATCAACTTCACCTGCAGCGGCAATTCGATTTACTCCAGAGATGGCAAAAATTTTTCCATCAGCGTAACCAATTCGAGGAGTACGATAATTTTTTAAGAAAGATTTTTCAAAAATTTGCGACTTCCAAATTTTCTTTTCAGTGGTGAGATCGTAAGAACTAAGAACTCCGGCGCTATCTAGAACAACAACTTTTCCATCTTTAATGATTGGCGAAAAAACAAAGTGCTCTCTGACTTCCCCAGAGTAAAAAAACCAAACCGGCGAGGATTTACTCAGGGAAATTTCTTTGGTTTTTTTGAAAAAGAATCCGCGCTCAACAACAGAAAAATCTTTAGCAAAATTTTCCACTAACTGATTTTGTGCACTTGATGAACCAGTCCAAGAGTCTTTATTTTGCTGCTTTGGTAAAGTAATTTCTATCTTTGCTAGAGACTCATCAACCTTGATTGGATCGATAGCTGCAAAGACAGAAAATGCTTTCGTTTTGTCATATTCCTTGTCCTTGTCGCTAC
This sequence comes from Rhizobium sp. Q54, assembly GCA_945865745.1. Classification (GTDB taxonomy): domain Bacteria; phylum Pseudomonadota; class Alphaproteobacteria; order Rickettsiales; family UBA1997; genus UBA2645. The sequence goes on from CAMBFP010000106.1 coordinate 785, forward strand.
AGGAAAAAAGCAGTAAACTTGTACAAAAAATTACTGCAAATTTCTTCATTTTTTCTCTTCGGCTTTTGGCTTAAATCCTTTTGCTTCAACCATCTTAACTCCTTCAGCAGCGCGCGCTTGAAGGTTTGGTTGCTTTCCAGAAATTTTTTCGATCTCGACAAAAATCTTGTGAGCCTCTTCAAGGTTATTTTTTTTCAGCTCCAAGAAAGCTCTTTGTTCGGCAATATTTCCCTTAAGAATTTTTGCTGAATCTTCGAGTTTTTTAATGCGCTCATTGAGATCAGCTTTTTGCAATTCTGACTCGTCAGACATCCAAACTTTTACTGACAATAATTTTGCCAAATCGCGAACGTAATCTTCGCAAGATCTGCAATTAGCAACTTCCAAATAAATTTTAACCGCTTCAGATTTTTTATTTTCTTCAAGCAAAAAAGCTGCGTAACGCAACGAGGCTAAAGACTTGATGCCACTTGGTGCTGAATTATCTTCGGCAATTTTTTTAAGTTTTTCTTTTGCTTTTTCGAACTCTCCAGTTTGTTGATCAACTAAAGAAAGGTGAAAAATTTCCGCAAATTTTTCCTGATTTGATTTTTTGTAAACGCTAAATCCAACCCACACGATTCCTGCTGTGGCCAAAATTAAAATCAGCTTAAAAGCAACTTTGCTATTTTTTCCAAGAAAGTTTAGGAGGTCGTCACGCTTGGCTTGCGCCTTAGCTTTATTGATCAATTCGATGATTTCGTCTGACATTTTAGTTTATTTATTGTTAGTTGCTGACTTGTTGTAAGCAGCAATCGAGGGTATTTTGTAAAAGATAAGCGATAGTCATTGGCCCTACTCCGCCAGGAACTGGCGTGATTGCAGAAGCAACTTTTTTTACATTTTCAAAATCGACATCGCCGACTAATTTGAATTTTCCTTCGTCAGTTAAAACGCGATTGATTCCAACGTCAATCACCACGGCATCACTCTTCACCATTTCGGCTTTTATTAGTCCCGGCACGCCAGCGGCAGAGATAATTACGTCAGCTTGCAAGCACTCTGCTTTTAGATCGCGAGTGCTGCGATTGGCAACGGAAATGGTGCAATTTTCAAGCATCAGAAGTCGCGCAAGTGGTCGTCCAACAATGTTTGAAGAACCGATGATTAAAGTTTTTAAACCAGTCAAATCTTTGCCTTTTACCGATTTTAATAAATGAACACAACCAAGCGGGGTGCATGGCACCATTGCTTTATCAGCACCGTCAATTTCACCAATCGAAAGCTTACCTACATTAATTACGTGAAAGCCGTCTACATCTTTGCGGTGATTAATCGCGTGAATAACTTTTTTACTATCGATATGTTTTGGCAGAGGAAGTTGCACCAAAATTCCATGAACTTTTTTGTCAGAATTAAGCTCTGCAATTTTTGTAACTAGCTCAGCCTCAGAAATATCCGCCGCCATTTTGAATTGAATCGAATTCATGCCAACGCCGTGCGCAGCCTTCTCTTTATTACTTACATAAACTTCACTCGCTGGATCATTACCAACAAGAATCACCGCTAAAGTTGGTGTAATATGAAATTTCTTTTTGATTTCAGTAATCTGCAAAGCGATGTCGCGCTTCATCTCAGCTGCAATTTCTTTTCCGTTAATTATTTGAGCAGTCATTTGAAAATGTTAGATTGAAAACCTGCGTGAACAATAAGTAAGCGGCCTACAAAAGATCAACCACCTTCTCAATCATTACGTCTCCGAGCTCTTCGGGTGATTTAATTGCGGTTGAGTTGCGGTAAAAATCATCAGTGCTGTGACCGATGCCGATTCCCACAATCTCGACCCTCCCTGACTTCTCAATTTTTTTAATAACGTGATGCAGGTGCTCGGTTAAAATATCATTATCATTGGCAGAATTAGTTGAGTCGTCAACTGGCGTGCCGTCGGAAATTACTAGTAAAATTTTTCTTTTCTCGCTTTGTTGCATCAGGCGTGAGCGTGCGAAAAGCAAGGCTTCGCCGTCGATATTCTCTTTGAGCACTCCCTCTTTCAACATCAATCCCAGGTTGGTTTTTGCCTTCTTAAATTTCTGATTGAAATGCTTGTAAATGACGTGACGCAACTCATTTAAGCGACCAGGATTGCTTGGTCGACCCGAACTTTCCCAGAGTTTACGCGCTCTTCCGCCTTTCCAGTCTGAAGTGGTAAAGCCAATAATTTCGGTTTTAACAGAAAATTTTTCCAAAATTTCGGCAATAATTTCGCAAGCAAGAGCCGCCATAACAATAGGTTGACCGCGCATCGATCCTGAATTGTCGAGAAGAATAGTTAGCGCGGTATCTTGGTATTGGTGATTTTTACTATTCACCCAAACATCGTCAGAGAGCGGACTTGTGACCAATCGCGTGAGTTTTTTACGATCTAAAATTCCGCGCGAAGAATCAAACTCGAGAAGAAAATCCCGCTTAGAAAGTAATTTTCTTTTCAGCTTCAGCGTCATTTTTTTTGAAGTCGTAGCGAGCTTGACGAGGCGAAGGTCAAGTTGATCACGCAATGTTTTAAGCTCTTGTTTGCTCGTCAATTTTTGCGGAAAAACCACTTCGTCAAATTTTGTCGTGTAGATTTTGTAAGCCTTTTTGAATTCGATTTTATCTTCTTTAGCAGTTGATTTTTCTAGGCCAATCTTCATCGGAATAGAGTTTTCAACTCCTTCTTTACCCTCACTTTGAACTGAACTTTTTGACTGACTCAAAGACTCAGTCACGCCATCGGACTCAACTTCAGACTCAATGTTTTCTTGGTTTGAGCTTGGTGAATCATTTTTTGATTCACTATTTTTTTCCTCTGCTTCTTTTGATTCCTCTGCTTCTTCTTCTTTTTTTAACATCTCAAGAAGCCTTGCTACTCCTTGGGCGAAAGCAGATTGATCCGAGGTTTTTTTACTGAGATTTTTTATTTCGCGGATGATTTTTTTGCTGAGATTTTTTTCGATGGCATTGGAAAAATCTTGAGAAAAAATTTCATCAAGAAGGATTAGTGAGAGATTTTTTTGGATTCCCGCTTTCTCAAGAGCGGCAGAAAAAGGCTCGATTATGTCCGATGAAAGATCATGCCTAATTTTTTCTAGAATATTTTGTGCGGCGCCGCGGTAGATGTTTTTTACTTCGGCAATTACGCGGACTCTCTCAAATTCATCGAAAAATTCTTGCTCACTTTCTTGGCGATGAATTGATGAGTCATGAAAAAGAATATAGCATGCAGCTAGATCTGTAGAGGCGCGGAAGTGTTTAGAAATTTGCGGAACTTCGATTCTTTTTTTGTCACCAGCTAATCTTTGATTCCAAGTAAAAAAATTATTTTGAATT
>CAMBFP010000107.1 GCA_945865745.1 Rhizobium sp. Q54
GAAATATTTTCCGAAATAAAAAAATTAATCAGCCATGAGTAAAAAATTTGAAAATGTTTCGATGACTGAGGCGACTCCAGAAAACTTAAAATTACTTACTGAAGTTTTTAAGCGAATCGAGGATGAAACTGCCGAAACTGCGGAGATGATTTTCGACTATTTAGTCGATATAATGGATGACAAGATCATGACTGGAGAGATTCCCGATCATCCAAATCCAAAAGTTAATGCTTATATTAAAATCCTTAATCGGTTATTTCGCTTCTCGCGGAAAAATTCGGCCAAGGGCGGCTTTAGAGTAATCAATCGCAAAACCGTTAAGGATTTAGATAAAAAAACTTACACCTTCTGCATGTGTTTCGATGGCGGCGTTTCTCTGGATGTTCTTTGCGAAATTGTTAATGCAGAAAATCAGGCGAGAACGCCAACGGCATCTCCGGTAAGAGTGATGGTAAAGCAGGCATTTGGAGGAGCTAAAACAGCTTCGCATTATCACGGCGCGTGATAAAATTTTCTCTTCTACTCATAAGATTTTACCAGCTTCTTCTCTCTTTATTTCTTGGTTCTTGCAAATGTCGTTTTGCTCCGACTTGCTCCAATTACATGATGGAGGCGATTACAAAAAAAGGTCTATTCAAAGGCTTGTTTCTTGGAGTGAAGCGAATTTTTAAATGTCATCCTTTTTCAAATAAAAGTGGTTTTGATCCAGTCAAATGATGTTAATTCGCCTCATTCTAATTCTAATTATTAGCTGCACTTTTCAGAGTTTTGCCTTTGCTGAAAATCAGACTCTAGATGAAATTAATGCCGATCTAAAAGCCAAGAAGGCAGAATTAGAGCCTTTTGATCAGACCAAGGTAAAAGTTGATGTTGAATCGCTAGGTCTTGATGACGTTGATAAAAAAGAGGATAAAAAATCTATCGAAGTGAAATCGCCACCACCACCTGTAGAACAAGAAACTCCTGAAGCTTCACCTTCAAAAGTTAAAGACGGTGTCGATTCAGAAAAAAAAGTCGAAGAAGTAAAAAAGATCGACGAAGTTAAGGTTGAGCAATCAGCTATTACACCTGCTTCTGCAAGCGATACCAAAAAGCCCAGCGATCAATACCTCAACGCGAAAAAGAAAAAAAACTTGAAAAGGCGCTTGGAAATGGAGCGTCAAAAAAAAGGAAATGCCAAGAAGCAAAAAGATAAAATTGAAAAGTTTAAAAAGTTACGCGACCTCTATTTGCTTGACTCGAATGAAGGCGATGCTGAAGAAAAAATCACGCCACGTAAAAAAAATTTAAATCCTTTTGCAAACGAAGAGATGCCGGCATTGCCGATTCTTAATCGTTACCGCAGTGGAGAAAATAATCATATTCCGATCATTTTAACTCCGAGAGAAAAGGTGGATCTTTTGTTTAAAGCGATTTCAACAAATAACGTTTCATTCTTTAATGACAGCTACAGAGGAGTTGAAAATCCTAATGTGCAAAATGCTTTTGGTGATACCATTTTGACTTATGCGATTTTGATGAGGAGATATTCGATAGTTGCCTCAATCATTGCTAAAGGTGCCGATGTGAACAGGGCAAATAAACTTGGCTATACTCCAGTTAACATCGCGATTGAGTTGTTAGATTTTAAATTACTTGAAATGCTCGTGAACAATAAAGCCGATCTGAATTATCTCGATGCTTTTGGTCGTAGTTATTTAATGCATGCGGCGCGAGTTGGTTTTCTTCCTGCTGCAGATCTTTTTTTGTCTAATGGTATTGATGTAAATTTGATGGATAAAGATGGCTTTACCGCATTAGCAATCGCATATCGCCATAAGAAAGAAGTGCTTGTGCAATATTTACTAAAACACGGCGCCAAAACTTGGATTGAAAAACCTTACGATCCTAAAAATCAGTCTTTAATCCAAGAGTTAGAAAATCGCTGGAAATAGATTGGAAAAAAAAGCAGCCCTTCTTACAAGATTTAGTCATATTTCTTATAATATTTCGTCATACACAATTAACATGAATCGCTACCTAAAATTATTTTTTGTTGCTATAGCTGGAGCCTCTCTGCTGGCTAGTCCATCAATTCACGCGCAAATTAAAAATATTTATAACTCTAGTGAAGAAAACGTTGCTGGAATTACTTCTCTGATGTCTGCGGTAATAAGCGGAGATATTGATGGCGTAAAGTTTTTTGCTAAATCTGGACCTGACTTAGTTAATCAAAAAAACATCGGCGGCGCAACTCCTCTGCTTTTGGCTTGTCGCGAAGGTAATTTAGAAATTGTTAAAATTTTAATTGATAATGGCGCCAATATTAACGTTACAGACAATGAAGGTTGGACGCCGCTAATGCGCGCGGCTCTGGCTGGCAAAAAAGATGTAGTAGATCTTCTGATGACAAAAGATACACAAGCTGCTGCGGTTAATTCGATTGGTGAATCGGCAATTTTTCACGCAACCTCGTCTGATTGTAACGAGTGTTTGAGCTCGATATTTAGGAAATTTAATTTCATTAAATTCATGGATATCAGTCTTTTGAAAAGCCAGCTTACAGATTCATTTACGATCGCTAAGAATCATGACAACCAAGTTGCTCAAAATATCCTTGGTAGTTATCTCGATCGAGTTACTAAAGCTTCATCTTTAGCTTCTGGAGCAATTGATCAAGATAAGCAGGTATTGGCATCAGACTCCTCAACTGCAACGCAAAAGAAGCCTGCAAATGTCGCGAAATTCGTTTTAAAAACCGATGGAAAAAAAGTTAAGACGACAAAAGTTGTAGATGCATCACCTCTGTTTGAATCCAAAAAAAAATTCACTGAAGAAGATCTTTCTCAGCAAGAAATTCTCGCTAAGAAATTTAAACTAATCGTTGGTGCGGAAGGTAAGTTGCTTAATAAAGGTAAGCATAAAATTGGCGTAGTTAAGAGTGAGGAAAGTGAGGCAAAGTTTGTTCTAATCGAAAAAAATGTTAAAGATGAGGACTCTGTTGCCGTAGAGGAAATTTCGCTCGTGCAATCAGCGCCAATCGGGAACGAAATTTATAAACTTAATCGCGGTCCAGAAGGAAAATTAATCAAACGCAAGCCAATCAAAAAGAATATAGTTGCTGCGCGACCAGCAAGTAATGCAGCGGCGATTACAACGAGTAAAATCGTAGAGCCTACTACTTCAAATTCTGCCGCTAATGCTTCTGCAGCTGTTTCTGCTACAGCCCCAAATGTCGTAGCTCCCGTGGCTAAGCCGCAAGAGTCAGTCGCTCAATCTCCAGTGGCTAATCAGCCTAAATAATAGATTTCATTTTTTTGATCACCTTTGTAAGTCCGTCAAATATGGCTTCGCCGATGATAAAGTGACCAATATTAAGCTCGGTAATTTGCGGAATTTTTGCGATCATTGCCGCAGTTTTGTAATCTAATCCGTGGCCGGCGTGACATTCTAAGTCTAGCTCATTAGCGAGCTTGGCACATTTTAAAATCTTCGAAAATTCCTTTTTTTGCGCCGCACTTTTTTTATGACAAAATTCTCCGGTGTGTAATTCAACAATATCAGCACCGACTTTTTTTGCGGCTTTAATTTGCTCTTCATTAGCATCGACAAAAAGTGAAACTTTGATTTTTGGAAGAGTTTTTGCGGCGTGAATTTTTTTAATCATTTCGTGCAAAATTTTTTCATTCTTGACGACATCGAGACCGCCTTCTGTTGTAACTTCCTGTCTTTTTTCAGGCACAATGCAAACCGCATTGGGCCTGGTTTTAAGAGCAATCGCCAGCATCTCTGCTGTGGCTGCCATTTCTAAGTTAATCGGCAGTTTAATTTCTTTTTTCAGTCTAACCAAATCTTCGTCGCGAATGTGGCGACGATCTTCTCGTAAGTGAATTGTGATTCCATCGGCACCAGATTTTTGTGCTAAAATTGCTGCAACAACTGGATCGGGGTGGATGCCACCACGCGCATTTCTTATGGTTGCAACGTGGTCAATGTTAACTCCTAATCTGATTTTATTTTGAATTTTTCTTTTCATAGATGACTAAAAAAGTGAGGTAAGAAATGCAGCACAAAACGATTGTAATTGGAAAGCCAACAGAGCCAAAGA
>CAMBFP010000108.1 GCA_945865745.1 Rhizobium sp. Q54
AAAAATATTTTGATGGTCGGACCAACTGGCGTCGGAAAAACCGAAGTTGCACGTCGTCTTGCTAAACTCGCCAATGCACCATTCATAAAAGTTGAAGCGACAAAATTTACCGAGGTTGGTTATGTTGGGCGAGATGTTGATTCAATTATTCGCGATCTTATTGAAGTGGCCATCAAGCATCTAAAAAATGAGTTAAAAAAAGATGTCCAAAAAAAGGCTGAAGAGCATGTCAAAAAAAGAATTGTAGAGATTTTAGTTGGCGAAAATCCTCTCGATGCCACGAAAGAAAAATTCTCTAAAATGCTTGATGCTGGAGAGCTCGACGAGCGGGAGATTGAAATTGACATCACCGACTCTTCTAGTTCTTTCACAAGTAGTTTTGATATTCCTGGCGGTCAGGTTGGCATGATCAACATCGGCGAAATGATTGGCAAAGCGATTGGTGGAGATAAGACAAAAAAAATACGCACTACTGTCGCCGATGCTTTAAAAGCTCTAGTTGATGAAGAATCAAACAAGATGATTGATGAAGATAAGGTGATCAGAAAAGCGGTAAAATCAGTCGAGAATGACGGAATCGTTTTCATCGATGAAATAGATAAAATTTGCGTGCGAGGTCATTCCAAAGGTGGCGATGTTTCGCGCGAAGGTGTGCAACGCGACCTCTTGCCTCTCGTGGAAGGAACCACTGTTTCTACCAAATACGGAATTATTAAAACCGACCATATTTTATTCATCGCTTCCGGCGCTTTTCATCTAACAAAACCAGCAGATTTATTGCCCGAATTACAAGGTCGCTTCCCAATTCGCGTTCAATTAAATCCGCTAAACGAAGATGACTTAGTCCGCATTTTAACTGAGCCCGAAGCAAGCTTAATTAAGCAATATGTCGCACTAATCGCAGTCGAAAATGTAAAATTAAATTTTACTAAAGACGGAATTAGTGAGATCGCAAAAATCGCTCATCGTATTAATGGTGAGGTTGAGAATATAGGCGCACGTAGGCTTCACACCATGCTTGAAAAAATTCTTGAGGAAGTAAGCTTCAAATCCAGCGAGATGAAATCTGGATCAAAGGTAACTATTGATTCCAAATACGTTAATGAACATCTTGGCGATCTAGCTTCTGGCAAAACCGATCTATCCAAGTTTATTCTTTAGCCTACTCTTTTTTTCTTTGGAAAGCCTTCCGAAATTTTAAATTTTTTTTGTTATGCCAAAAAATTTTTTATTTACTTCGGAATCTGTTTCCGAAGGACATCCCGATAAAATCTGCGATCAAATTTCTGACGCTTTGGTCGACGCTTACTTAGCTAAAGACCCTTACTCCCGCCTCGCGATTGAAACATTTGCAACAACTAATCGAGTTATTGTTGGCGGAGAAACTCGCGCACCGCATATTCCGGCTGCAGAAATCGAAGAATTAATTCGCAGCAATATCAAAAATATCTGCAACGAACAAGCTGGTTTTCACTGGAAAAATCTTGAAGTTACTAACTTGATTCACAGTCAATCTCCTGATATCGCTCAAGGCGTGGATGCCTACGGATCAAAGGATGAAGGCGCTGGAGATCAAGGAATTATGTTTGGTTATGCTTGCGATGAAACTGAAGTTTTAATGCCGGCAGCTATTTATTACTCTCACCGCATTCTTAATAATATCATGGATGCAACCAGAAATGGCGGCGAACTTCGTGACTTAGGTTCTGACGCAAAAAGCCAAGTTACTCTTTTTTATGAAAATAATGTTCCGGTTCGCGCTGAAAAAATCTTAGTTTCGATTCAGCACAAAGAGGGGATGACTGCGCAGCAAGTTAAAGAATTAATCCGTCCTTACGTTGAGAAAACTTTACCAGCAGGCTGGATGTGCAAAGACCAAGATTTTCTAGTTAATCCAACTGGCAAATTCGTCATTGGCGGACCAGATGGCGATACCGGTTTGACTGGGCGCAAAATCATCGTCGATACCTACGGCGGTGCAGCTCCACATGGTGGAGGAGCTTTCTCAGGAAAAGATCCAACTAAAGTTGATCGCTCTGCTGCTTACATGGCACGCTACTTAGCAAAAAATGTTGTGGCGGCAGGATTAGCAACTCGTTGCACAATTCAAATTGCTTACGCAATCGGCGTTTCAAAGCCTCTTTCAGTTTACGTAAATAATCACAAAACCGGAGTTGCTGGTGAAGATTTAGTGAAAATCATTAATGAGTTAGTTGATCTAACACCACGCGGAATCAGAACTCATCTCGGTTTGAACAAGCCTATTTACCAACGCACCGCGACCTACGGGCATTTCGGCCGCACTCCAGATGCTGATGGTGGATTCTCTTGGGAAAAAACTGATTTGGCGGAAAAGTTAAAAAAACTCGCTTAGTTTACTTTCTTCTGGATCCTGGCTTTCACATGGATCCAGAAGAATTCGCCACGTCTCAATTATAAAACTCTTCGATCTCTTTTTTATACTTCTCCTCAAGCAAACTTCTCTTTAACTTCATCGACGGCGTAACCTCGCCAGACTTTATAGATATTGAATCGGTAACGATATAAAACTTCTGAACCTGTTCCCAGTGATCAAGTTTTAGGTTGATGTTCGCAACTTTCTGGGCAACGAATTTCTGCAAAATTTCCGAGGTCAAAAACTCCTCATCACTTCCCAAAAAAGAAAACTTCTCTTTAAATTTTTGAAGATTTTCAAATTCTGGAAAAAGCAAAGCAGATGTGAATTGACGCGCTTCAGCAATCACAATTGCCCCAAGTAAAAATCCCAACTCCTGCACAAGTTTTTGCTCAATTGGTACTGGTGAAATGTATTTTCCGTTAGAGTTTTTAAAAATTTCCTTCTTGCGTCCAACAATTTTTACAAAGCCTTCCTCATCAATCACCGCAAGATCTCCTGTTGCAAGCCAACCGTCACGAATTGCCTCTGCAGTTTTTTGTGGCTGATTGTGGTAACCACGCATGATGTTTGGGCCCCGAGCTAGCAATTCGCCATCCTCAGAAATTTTTAATTCTATCTCCGGAAATTTTTTGCCGACGGTTCCAAACTTATAACCTTGTGGACAGTTTGTGCTAAGCACCGGCGAACTTTCTGTCATGCCGTAGCCACAAAATAAATTAATCCCAATATTGCTGTAGAATCTCTCCATATCAGGTGAAAGAGCCGCGCCGCCACAAATAATCATACGCATATTTCCACCGAGAGCGTCGCGAAATTTTTTGTAAACGAGCAGGTCAAAAATTTTGTCACAAAGATTTTTTGGCTCCTTCGTATTTTTAAATAAAGCGCGCTGAAGAGCTTTGCGTCCTAAGAATTTTTTCAGCGGACTTGCTGATTCGATACCGTCTTTAATTTTTACAAAAACTTTTTCCAATACGCGCGGAACAGATGTCATCAGGGTTGGATGAAATTCACGCAAACAATTTCCAACATTTTTTATGTCGTCGGCAAAATAAATTGATACGCCTTGGGAGATATAAAACATCATCACCATGCGTTCAAAAATATGGGCCAGGGGCAGAAAAGATAAAATAACGTCGTCGCGCGAAAGTGGAAAAAATTGTTCAGTGGCCTTGATTTGGGAAATTAGATTATCATGAGTGAGCTCAACTCCCTTGGGCTTTCCAGTGCTTCCTGAAGTGTAAATGATCGTTGCCAAATCTTGCGGGTCGGAAGTGAAATTATATTTTTGCGCAACCTTAGCTCCGAAAGAAATTAAGTCTGCGAAGGAAATTATTTTCTTCGTTTCAACAATCTCGATCTCGCGTTTTTTGTTAAAAATAAATTTCACCTGCGCATCAGAAATTTCATATTCCAAATGTTCCTGCGAAATATTTTCAAAAATCGGAACAGTCACTGCGCCCGCTAAAATCGCTCCCAAATCAACTATTAACCAAATCGGATTTTGGTAAGAATAATTCGCTAAACTATCACCTTTTTGCAAACCGATTTCGCGAAGTCCGCAGGCAAAGTGGAAAATTTTTTCCTGAAATTCTTGATTAGAAAATGAACGAAGTACTCCTTCGTCTTTAAAGTTAAAAGCGTGCGGATTTTTGAAATTAGAGGCTTGGAAGGAAATTA
>CAMBFP010000109.1 GCA_945865745.1 Rhizobium sp. Q54
AGAAGAGCTGCGCCAAAAATTAAAACACATCCCAGCCAAATCAACCAAATGAATGGTTTGTAATAAGCGCGGATGGCGTAATTTTCATTTTCATCCTTATTGCCAATAACCAAATAAACGTCACCAAAAATACGATGTTTTATCGAAGCCTCGTTAGTTGTTTGATCATTTACTGGATAGAAGCGCAGTTGTGGCTGTAAGTCTCCAAGCTCTTTGCCATTTTTAGAAAGAGTGAAATCTCCTTGGCGCGAGACAAAATTTTTTCCAGCGAAATATTCAATTTTTTCGAATTTAATTTTGTAATCACCAAGCGTGAAAGATTCGCCTTGCTTCAGGCTTAGCTCTTTTACCAATCCAAAATAAGAAGAAAAAGTGACGCCAAGAATAATCAAAAAAAATCCGAGATGAGAAATATTTTTTGGAGTAGGTTTTGCAGATTTTGTTGAAAAGGCAATCAAAGCAAGAAACGGCACGATCATGATTTTAAAAATCTGATTGTAGTAATCGGCGCCGATTGAAATGAATTCGCTAAATAATCCGCGAAGAAAAATTGGGTAAGTAGTGCCGAGAAGTACTACGAATAAAGCGACGAGCAGGAAATAATTATTTAGCAGAATTAATTTCTCGCTTCTGTCGATTATCGCGGGTTTTGATCTTAAGCGATTCATCTTTGCGCCAAAAATTAGCAAAGCAGCTCCGCCAATTAGGAAAATTAAAGTGATTACAAAAAATCCGCGCTTGGCATCAATGGCGAATGAATGGACGGAGCTCAAGACTCCGGAGCGAGTGAGAAAGATTCCAAGTAAACAAAGGATGAAGGTGAGGATCGCTAAAAAAACTGTCCAATTTTTGTAGATCTCTTTTTTTTCAACCAGTTTCACCGCGTGAATTAATGCGGTGGCAATGAGCCATGGCATTAGTGAGACGTTTTCGACTGGATCCCAAAACCAATATCCGCCCCAACCAAGTTCACGATATGCCCACCAAGAGCCGAGGCCAACTCCTAAAGTTAAAAATCCGTAAGAAAAAAATAGCCAAGGCGTCATTTTTCTGACGAAATCACGATCAACTTTTTCACAAAGAAGCCCGGCAATGGCGAAAGAAAAAATTAGTGAGAAGCCGAGGTAGCCCGTGTAAAGCATTGGCGGGTGTAGCGCCAGGCCAATATCTTGTAAGATCGGATTAAGACCAAGACCCTCGATTGGCATCGGAAAAATTCGTGCGAATGGATTAGAAGTGAAGGCGTTAAAAGCGGCAAAAAGTGCAATGATTAGGGATTGCGACGAAGTAATAATTAATTTTTGCCGCGCTGAAATTTTGCTCAAAAAACTAAAGGCAAGAGTGTAAGCAGAAAGGGTGGTAATAAGCAGCAACATTGACCCTTCGTGGTTTCCCCAGGAGCCAGAAATTTTGTAAATCAGCGGCTTTAAATGATGTGAATTTTTGTAAACATTTTCGACTGAGTAATCAGAAATGACGAAAGAATAAATCAGACAAATCTGTGTAATGATCGCGGCAAAAAGCATTGTGGCAACGAGACGCAGAGATATTTTTTGCAACTCTTCGAGCGAGATTTTGAACTTATTTTTCCTTGGATTTACCCCGGGATTTCCCCCGGTATTTCCCCTGGCAAAAAAAATCAAAAACGGCAAAAAGATTCCGATTGAGAAAATCAGAAGAAGCAGTGCAAAACCTAGAATTGGAGCCATGTTCGGTAAAAACAAAAAATTAAAACCTGAAAATCATTCAGGAGAAGATCTTGATGTGCAGGAAATTTTTCCAACATTACAAGGCGAGGGCCCTTATGTTGGGAAGCCTGCGACTTTTATCAGACTTGGCGGTTGTAATCTCGCCTGCGAATTTTGCGACACTGAATTCGAATCTTACAAAAAAATTTCGCTCAAGAAAATTTTAGATCAGGCAAAAAAACTGAATAAAAAATTAGTTGTGATTACTGGCGGAGAGCCGATGCGTCAGCCAATTGAAAGGCTTTGTGATGAGTTGGTAAAATTGGGTTTTCTTGTTCAGATCGAAACTAATGGCACGATTTTTCGAGAATTAAATCCTGAAGTTAAAATAATTTGTTCGCCGAAAATTACGAAAGGAAAATATCACCAAATCAGGCCAGACCTACTTGCGCGCATTGATGCTTTTAAATTTATTATTTCGAAATCGAACAAGGATTATTGCGAAGTGGGGGATGTTGGTCAGTCAAAAAGTAAAGCTCAAATTTATGTGCAGCCAATGGATGAATATAATGAAGCTAAGAACAGAGCTAATCTAAAGCATGCGGTGAAGTTGTGTGGTGAGCTCGGATATTTTCTTTCGCTGCAGACTCACAAGATTTTGGGGATTAGGTAAATAATCTCGGATCGCCGCAAAGATTGAGACCAAGTAAATCATCTTTATGTCCGCTTAAAACATTTGCTTTTTCGAGAGATTTGTTGGGAACTTATGGTTAATGACGCAGCCTTTATCTTAGTTTTGTTTACTGGTTGATAAGTGGAAAAATTCTAACAATCTAAATTTTTTAATATGTCCAGAATCGCATTATATTCTAACCATACAGCAGCTGAAAATGAAGCATTGATGATTGAGTATTCGAAGTCTTTAACTGCGGCTCCTGAAGAATTAATTGATTACGCTAGAGGGGTTGTTCAAAAGTTTAACGGAACTTTATTTGAGGAAATGACTAGGGAAGAAGCTATTAATACTGGTTTTCTATATGTTCAGGGAGTAATTAAAAATAGGGTAGTCGAAAATTGGGGCAACTGGTACGATTGCTGGAATAAGCAGTATTCTGGTCCTGATGGACTTAGCGCTGCGATTAAAGATGGAAAAGATCCGGTATTTGAATTTTTCAAAGTAACAAATGACGCCAATCATTTTATATTCGGAAAACGTTTTAATATTTCGGATTTAGTATCATACGAAGAGTTAGATTTTGCGAAGGTCGCAAATGCTACCGAAATATTCTTGCCAGAGGGTTACGAATTAAGCCCAAAAAATTCGGCAAGTTGCACTACTTTAGAATCAATATATCCCGGTTTCAATCCATCTGAAATTAAAACATACGAAGAATTATCGAAAGTCATGATGAAGAAAGTTGGCGAACTTCTTCAACAGTGTTATCAGGAAGATAGTATTATGCGCGGAAGCAGTTGGTCAATTTCTGTTGATTCCCTCCTGTTTCTTAACAAAGCAGCGCGCGACATGTTATTGTCTTGGATGGGTACTCCACAAGGTCAGAAATTTTTTCTAAATAACACCTATGTTCAAGAATACCTGTTTTCTTCTGAAGAAAGTTATAGGCGAGGTGATTCTCTTACCGCAGAAAATAAACCATTATGCGAGAATATGACTTTTTCACCTACTCCAGAACCTAGCTCAAGACCTACAGCACAACCTACTTCAGAACCTAGCTCAAGACCTACATACCCACCTACTCCAAGACCTAGCTTATCACCTACAGAAGAACCTACATACCCACCTACTCCAGGACCTAGCTCAAGACCTACAGAACTACCTACTCCAAGACCTAGCTTATCACCTACAGAAGAACCTACATACCCACCTACTCCAGGACCTACATACCTACCAGGCAGCATCTCCATAGGAGGCGGCAGTTCCAGAGATCGACTCGGAGAAGGTCTTGGAGCAGGAGCGGGAGCTTTAGCAGGAGTAGCACTTGTAGCTTTGGTCTTGAAATCTTTGATGAAGAAATTCCATGTAGTTGCACCTGCACCAAATGCCGCTGATCTCCGTGTAATTGCACCTGCACCAAATGCCGATGATCTCCGTGTAATTGCACCTGCACCAAATGCCGATGATCAAGGAATTCAAATGGGAGATGTTCCTGATGTCAAAACTTCAGCTAAAGCAGCATTTAAAATAATAAATGTGCGAGGAAAATCTTCAGA
>CAMBFP010000110.1 GCA_945865745.1 Rhizobium sp. Q54
GCCATGACTAAGACCACAGGTGTCACAATCAATCCTGCGTAGAAATGCCAGCGCCAGAAAAAATTGTAATAAACAGGTTTGGTCATTTTATAATTTAATTTTTACACCAGCATAAAATGCTCTTCCATCACCCGGATAAAAGACATTCCCTGCTCCGCTAACAGAAGTGCTGAAAGTAGCGATATAATTTTTGCTTAGCATATTGCGCCCATCGAGAAAAAAGCTGACATTTTGATTGAAATTATATCCACCCGTAAAGCCCAATATTGCGTAACCCGGAGATTTTACTGTATTTGAAAAATCAACTTGCGCACTCCTTGCAACTTCAACATTTGGAGCAAAAAACCAGTTTGGTTGATCGTAACGCAATTCTGAGCGCAAGAAGTGTCTTGGCTGTCCGGCTATTACGTTGTTGCCGTACTGGCGATCTTTAGCGAAGCGGTAATCGCTTAATGTATAGGCATTGTTCAGTTTTAACTTGTCGCTGACGGAAAAAAGATTTTCTGCGATTTTCAAATTTAATCCAATTTCAATTCCCTGATGAATTGTATCTTGAGCGTTAAAGGTAGCAGCCGGAATTCCTGATCCTACTGTATATTGCAACATTTCATCTCTGATCCAAGAGCGGTAAAGACTTGCATCCCATTCAAGGATTCCACGATTGCCACGAGTTCCCATTTCTGCAGTCCAGGCTTTTTGCATATCAAGCGGCGTGAAGCCAACCGTGCCGCTTTGCGTTAGCTCTGAAAAAGTTGGCGCCTCACTGCTTTTACTGACATTGGCAAAAAATTGCATGTCTTTCGCAGCTTCATAAAGCGCGCCGATTTTGGGATTTAAAGAGCGGTAAATTTTTTCATCACTTTCTTGTGTAGAGTAATAATTATCATCCTCCTCTCGCTTAGACCAGCCAAGTTGTAGACCAGTCACTAAAGATAATTTTTGTGTCAGGAAAAAATGGTTTTCTCCGTAAATTGTAGCGTTCTTTGAGCTTTGATCAGAGTTGGAAGTTTGCGCACCTTTTGTACCGCTAATATTTTGAAAAACTTTCGCATCAGTTTTGCCAAAATGCGTTCTGACACCAAGCAAAAATATATTACGATGATTGGCTAAATTATACTCCCCGTATCTTTGCGTGAAGACCCCGTAATCAAAGGTTCTTTGATCAATGAAAATTGATATTGGATGGGATAAATCTTTAACATTAAGGAAGGCGCCAAGATCAACTTTATCGCCATCATCCAAAACAAAGCTGGTCTTGTTGGAAAGGCGGACTGAGCGAATATCGCGTTTTTGATCTCCTGAAATCGCCGTCGCGTTTGCCATTTTCGGATTGTTGAGTGCATCAAATCTGCTGAGACTTCCCGGCAATTCTTGGTCAATGGAATTTGCGCTTAAATAAAAACGTGTTTCAGCGGCCTCGCCGATTTTTTTACCAAAATTACTATTAAGTTTTAGATTTTCCTGCGCGCTATGATCGCGATAACCATTGCTGCTAGTGCCAGTTAAGCTGATAAACATATCAGAATCACCAAAATCGTGGCCGGATTGAACATTGAAACGTTTAGTCCCAAAAGAGCCGACTTCTAAACGAATTTGATCTCCAGGATTACTTTTTCCGGTTTTGCTAACCATATTCACTGCGCCGCCCAAAGCCCCACCACCGAATTTTAAGGCGTTTGAACCTTTAAACACTTCAAGGCGCTGAAATGCCAGAGTATCCGCCTCCTGAAAATCTGCTGATCCGTCAGCAAGATTAAAAGGCACGCCATCTTGCAATAATTCTAAACCGCGCATGTGAAAACCGCGAGAAAGCCCTGAGCCACGAACTGAAATACGTACCTCTTCACCGAAACGCTTTTGAGTGTAAACGCCGGGAACATAAGCCAGAGTGTCTTGCAGATTTAGGCTATATTTATTTTCAAATGTTTTGGAATCAACAACAGCAACTCCACCCGGAGTTTGATTAATTTCTTCTCTGGCTTGTGAATTACTAGGAACAGTTAAAGAACTTTCTGCATTTGCTATTACAGTAACCGCGGGAAGTTGCACCGGGGATTTTTTATTTTTTAACTCAGCGGAAAAACCAGTTAATGGAATTGCACAAATTGTTAAGATCAAGAATGATTGCTTCATGAATAAATTCAAAATTGTTGGGATAAATTTTGATATTTTTTACCGCTGATGTAACCTTCTTACAACTAAACTTGAACAAGTGAGACAATTTGTCCAAGGCGCTTTTTATGATTTATTCTTTTAAGATTAGGTAAATGAAAGACACAATTTCTCAAAATACAAATCGCAAGAATCTTCTACAACTGCTTTGGCTGCGCTTGATTGCGATATTTGGTCAGGTGGCAACCATTTTGTTTGTCCGTTATTTTTTGCATATTGAACTGCCTTTAACGGCAATGTTTTCGGTGTTGCTGCTTTTGGTAATTGTTAATTGCGTCAGTTTTTACCGCTATAAATTCCAAGAAAATATCAGAGATAGAAGTTTGTTTATTGAACTTTTATTTGATGTTGCTGCGCTCACTGCCCAACTTTATTTTAGCGGTGGAATTTCTAATCCTTTCATCTCGCTGTTTCTGCTCCAAGTAATTATCGGAGCGATTTTACTTCGAAGAATTTACGCATGGCTGATTGCTGGGATTACTATTTTTTGTTATGTCTGGCTCAGCTTCAATTATCAGGAACTTCACGCTTTTCATCATCACTTCGAGGGAGATTTATTTAATCTGCATTTGCACGGAATGCTGATCAGCTATGTTTTTGCGGCGATTTTACTTTTGATTTTTGTCACCAAAATCATCAAGAACTTAAGAGAAGGAGATGAAAAAATTAACCTTCTGAAACGACAATCTCTTGAAAAAGAACAAGTAATCAGAATGGGTTTGCTTGCAACCGGAGCCGCTCACGAATTAGGGACGCCACTTTCCACTATTTCAGTAATTCTTGGTGATTGGAAAGAAATGAATCTAAAAAAAGATTTATTTGAAGATGTTGAAGTAATCGAATCACAACTTGCGCGCTGCAAAAAAATTCTCTCTGAAATACTTTCTTCTTCCGGAAAAGAACGGTTTGAGCAAGCAACAATTGCGCCGGTTAAAGAAGTTTTTGATGAGCTGATAAAGGAATGGACCGAATCAAGAAAACCAGAAAATCTAATCTATAATTTTGAAGGCAAAAGCGATAAGAAAATTCTCCTCGATGATATTTTAACTCAGGCTTTTTTTAATATTTTTGATAATGCTTTGGAAGAATCGCCGGCTTTTATTTCGGTCAGAGTTTTAGTTATAGATGAGAATGTTGTAATAAGCGTTGAAGACCAAGGCAAAGGCTTTGATAAGGAAATTATAAAACAAATCGGCAAACCAAATTTAACTACAAAAAACAGCAGCGGCCTTGGTTTATTTTTGGCGCTTAACACTTTGCACAGAATCGGCGGAGATTTGAAAATTGAAAATCTATCCCCAGGTGGCGCAAAAGTTTTAGTAACTATCCCACTAAAAAACCTATGAAAGATCACAAAGCGATTTTGATTGTCGAAGATGATGAAGCGTTGGCAAACAGTTTAGGCAGGTCTTTTGAACGCCGAGATTATGAAGTAAAAATTGCCGGCAATGTTAAAGAAGCTCAGGCAATTCTAAAAAAATTTCACCCGCGTTACGCCGTTGTAGATTTAAAAATGCCAGGTGAATCTGGCTTAGAATTGGTAAAACATTTACATGAATTTGATAAGGTGATGAAAATTGTGATGCTTACGGGCTATGCCAGCATTACCACAACGATTGAAGCCATTAAATCCGGAGCTTGTTATTATTTAGCAAAACCAGCAAATGCTGATATGATAATTGCCGCTTTTAGC
>CAMBFP010000111.1 GCA_945865745.1 Rhizobium sp. Q54
AGTAATGCTACTCAAACCACCGCAGCCAATCGTCCAGTTTATACAGAAAATGATATTAATAGTTTACCAACCTTAAAATTTACTGCTACATCATCGCAATTTCTAAATTTGCCAGATGGAACAGTTCCATATAATAATTCACCCTACACGGTTTTTATTGTCGCAAAAGCTGGTGAACAATGTTCTGGTACAGTAACTTGTAATTTAATAAGTTCTGGAAATCCCTCTGCTAACCAAGCAAACTCTTTTCATTATATTAATACGAGCAGTGGAGTGGGTGGTTTACAAAACGGATGGTATGGTCCGAATGCAGGCACTAGCTCAAGCACATTACCCACAAACCCACCTCATATTGCTACATTTTATTACAACCAAAGTGTCAGACGAATTATTTTTAATGGTTTAGAGCAAACAATTGCTGGAACGCCGACTATTAACAACCAATCAGCTGCTGAAAATAACTTGATTGGAAGAGCTTTAACTACTACTGCCTATCTCGATGGATCAATAGCGGAAATAATAATCTTCAATCGCGCCCTCATGGCAGAAGAAATAGATTCAATTGAATCTTATCTAGGTAAAAAATGGGGAATAAAAATCTCTAATTAATTGGAAAAATTTATGAGTAAGTGGGCTAGAAATTTCTAGCTAGGGGGTGTTTCTAAATTAACCCCCAACCTCACTCTAAGTCCCGAGCTTTTGATTCATCTCTGTTCAAAAGAAACTAGATTTGCGACTCCTCTTTTTAAGTAAAAATCTAAACATGCCGCGTCTAGCACTAGCACTAATTCTTTTTCTTTCTTCTTGTCTTTTTTCGAAGCAAATTTCAATTACCGGCAAGGGCGATGTGCGTCTTACGCAGGTTGATTTTTCGCAGCTGAATAATTGGGAAAATGATGATCATAAAAAAGCGTTGCAGGCTTTGATTCATTCATGCAACAAATTTGCCAAGATGCCACAGAAGCGCCTGATTGGAGGGCAAATTGGGGATATTAAAGTCGGAGATTTTCGCGACGTATGTGATATTGCCGATCTCGTTAAAAGCATGAGCAACAGCCAAACTAAGAATTTTTTTGAGAATTGGTTTCGACCTTTTGCTGTGGAAACTCGTATGGGCAGAAGTTCGGGACTATTCACCGGATATTACGAAGCCTCACTTAATGGCAGCAGAGTTAAGACCGAAAAATACAAATATCCTCTCTACGGCAAGCCGCAGGATTTAACTTCTGAGCCTTATCTAAGTCGCGCCGAGATCGAAGCCGGAGCTTTGAATGGCAAGGGCTTAGAGATTCTTTACGTCGATAATAAAACCGACCTTTTCTTCATGCATATTCAAGGATCTGGGCGAGTTAAATTGTCTGATGGCGCGGAAGTTCGCGTTGCTTTTGCGGCGCGTAACAACCAACCATTTAGTGGAATTTCAAATTATCTGGTTGATCAAGGATATCTAAATCGCAGTCAGTTGAACTCCGAATCTGTACGTAATTGGCTGAAAAATAATCCGGACAAAGCAGACGAAGCAATGAATATCAACGCTGCTTACATCTTCTTCAAAATCACTGAAGGTGAATATGTTGTTGGAGGTCAGGGCGTGCCACTTACTGCGGAGCGTTCTCTTGCTGTTGACAGTGACATTATTCCTTACGGCATGCCACTTTGGCTCGAAACAAATTTAAGAAAAAAAGACGGATCGAAAGAGGAGTATAATCATCTCTTGATCTCTCAGGATACTGGCTCGGCAATTAAAGGAACAATTCGCGGCGACATATTTTTTGGTTACGGCCCAAGGGCGGAAGAGCTTGCCTCTTACACTTCTGTGCAAGGTCGTTATTTTATTTTGCTGCCGGTTAATGTGGTTGAGAGATTGAGACAGTAGTTTGCTTCATAAATACCTCGCCCTTTTTTTGGCTCATGTCAGGAATAAAGCGAAGCTGCAATCAATCGCCCTAGCCATTCTTGTGCAGGCGAGGATCGAGAAAATCTCGAATAAAATTCTCATCTTTTCGAAACATATCTTCAGCCTCTTCTAAGCTCTGACAAAGATTTTTTAGCTGAAATTTTTCTTCAAAAGCATTGCCAAAAGTTGGCATGAATTCTTCGTTAGATTTTTTACTTAAAGCCAAAAGTAATGCGCTAATACAAAGCTGCGGATTAGCGTCGGCACAGGCTATTCGATATTCTAATCTTTTTCCACTCTCTGTTTTTTTAATCCGAATCGCGCAGGTGCGATTGTTATTTCCGAAGCTTAAATTTACCGGTGCAGGAAACTTTCCTTTTTGAAAAATTTTACGATTTAACTCGCGCGAAAAGCGTAAGTAATCTTCTTTTCTCGGTGCAAAAAAAATCAGCATTTGGTTGGTGAAGCCAAGTAGAGAATTAATCGAATTTTGCAGGATTTTTTCGTCAGTTGCGAAAACATTTTTATCACTTGAATCATGCAGTGAGATGTTGAACTGCAAGGCGCTACCACAATCATCAAGAAATGGCTGAGCAGCAAAAGAGGCGATTAAATTTTTTTCTGCGGCGAGGTTTTTTATGAATGTTTTTTTCTCCTCGAGCTCAATGCAAAGAGCTTCTAAATCAGCGGTAAAATCAGTTTTAATTTCAATCTGTGTGGCTCCGCGCTCTTTTTCGACTTGCCAATTTTTCTGCTGCAATTCGGCGATAAAATTTAGAACTTCATCTGCACTCGCTCTAAGCAAAAAAAATTCCAACTCACATCCAATCTTTGGAATTAGTGAGTTGGAATTACAAAAATATTCCCAAGAATTTTTTAAAATTTCGCTGTTGATCATGTCGCGATCATTTGCTCGCTAAAATAAAAAAATCATTGCTGTCATGATGTAGTAAAAAATTTGCAACATTGTGACTTAGATTTTTGTTAGAAATGGGCTTGGCCATAAATAGCAATTTCAAACAGGAAAATATTTTGTTTTGAAATCTCTTCTTGTCGTTACGTCTTAAGCATTCTTTTTGATCCACTCAATTAAAGCCGGCTTCGGAAGGGAGCCAACTTTAGTGTCGACGACTTTGCCATCTTTAAAAAGAATTAATGTCGGTATGCCTCGCACCATATGTTTAGAAGGCACTTCAGGGTTTTCGTCAACATTGCATTTGAAGACTTCAATTTTGCCGGCGAAATCTTTCGCAACTTCGTCAACAATCGGAGAAAGTTGGCGGCATGGACCACACCAAGGTGCCCAAAAATCTACAAGTACAGGAAGTTTTGAATCAAGAACGTCTTGGGTAAAAGAATTGTCAGATGTTTCTTTGGTCATGTTTAACTTTTTTTGAGTTGAAATTATTTTTAGAAAAATACGCGCATTGTGTAATTAGCAAATTTTTTATCAGGTGAAATAATCGCCATCTGATTATTTGCGGCCTGCGTCATAATGACGAGTTCGAATGGTTCGGAGTGAATTTTGAAAGTTGAAATAACTTCTCGATGTCTTCTGAATTTAAATTTAGCAAATCAAACCCACCATCAGTTCTGAATTTTTTGAAGTAGTGAATAATCTGCTGTAACAAGTCGAGAATCTTGTGTTTGAAATGCTTCACCGATATTTACAGAAAGCATGTTTTAAGAAAAAAAATTGATGGTTTGAACATCAAACTGGTCAATGCCTTAGTCAAGAATTTAGTCAAAATGAAAAATCATCCACTCGCCGATCTAATTCGTCCCGAAAGCCTGTCTGAGTTGATTGGGCAAGATCATCTTTTTGGCCAAGATGGAGATGGTTCAGGAATTTTGTCGCTGATTATGGAGAGTAAAAATATCCCCTCACTGATTCTTTGGGGCCCGCCGGGAGTTGGAAAAACTACAATTGCAAAATCTTTGGCAAAAATTTCTAACGC
>CAMBFP010000112.1 GCA_945865745.1 Rhizobium sp. Q54
TATTCTTATTCCGAGCAGACGGTTAGTAATATTTACAGCGGTGCGTCACTAAGTCTGAAAATGTTGGAGGGAAGTTACACCAGTTCAGGAGTTGGACAAACTCTTGTTTACGATAAAAGAGATAATCGCCTCAATCCAAAAGATGGTTACTACGCCTCGGTCTCGCAAGATTACGCTGGCATTGGAGGCAATATTAAAACCATTAAACACGAAGGTTCCGCGGGATATTACGTTCCAACGGTGAGTAAGGACTTTATTTTGAAACTTATGGCTCGTGGCGGTGTAATTGAAGGAATGGGCGGCCAAAGTGTGCGCAGTAACTACGGTTTCTTTTTGGGGGGAAATAATTTTCGCGGTTTCCAATATGCTGGGCTTGGTCCGCGTGTTCAGGATAGTTCTGGAAATTCAGTTGGTAATGGCGTACTCGGTGGTAAAATTTATTACGTCGGAACTGCAGAATTCCTTTTCCCGCTAGGGTTGCCGCGCGAACTAGGAATTAACGGAATTCTATTCTCTGACAATGGAACGGTAAAAGGTGTTGACCAACAATCGCGTGCCGGCGCTAATATTTCTGATTCTGGTTCAATTCGTTCTTCTTACGGATTCAGTCTTGCTTGGTCTTCACCTCTCGGCCCAATTCGTCTCGATTTTTCTAAGATTGCAAAGAGAGAAAAATATGACCAAACCCAAACTTTCCGATTTAGTTTTGGAACCAATTTTTAGTGTCAAATATGATCCGTTTATTTCAGCTTCCAAACTACTTCCAACAAAAAGTTTCTTCTCTTAGTGAGGTTGAAAATTTTGACGAAATCAGACAAAAGATTTCCTGGATAGATTTGCAAGATCCAACTCCAGCACAGATTCGCGAGGTTGAAGAATTTTACGGAATAAGTTTTCCAACACGTCAACAACAAGAAGAAATTGAAATATCTTCGCGCTATTTAGAGAGCGCTGGCATAATCAAAATTAACTCCACTTTTGTTAATATTGTTCCGCATACTGGCAAGTTAGACGAGCAGGAAATGTCATTTATTATTACTGAAAAAACCCTCTTCACTCTGCGCTATTTTGATAGCCGCGTGATTTCAGATGTGGTGAAAAAAATTAAACAATCGCCGCTGAATTTTGTGAATCCGTCAAAAATTTTCGTTTCTATTCTTGAAGCGCGCACAGACTTTGATGCGGATTTAATGGAATCTGTTTCGAAATATGTCGCCGATATCGGACGCAAAGTTACCTATGACAAAAATCTCGACGAGAAAATGTTGCTCAAAATTAGTGAATGCCAAGAGCTTACAATGTCACTTCGAGAAGCCCTGTTTGACAAGCAGCGCGTTCTTTCGTCTTTACTCAGAAATGAAGATTTGATGGTCGAAAGTTATAATCGTTTGCGCATCGTTATTAAAGACATCAACTCGTTGATAGAGCATGCAAATTTCAATTTTACGCGTCTTGAATATCTGCAAAATTCCTTCCTTGGTTTGCTAAATATTGAACAAAATAAAGTGATCAAAACTTTCACCGTTGTCTCTCTAGTTTTTATGCCGCCAACATTGATCGCGAGTATTTATGGAATGAACTTCCACCTAATGCCAGAGCTTGCTTGGGGCATTGGCTATCCAATCGCTTTATGCCTAATGCTGATTTCTTCAGTTATTCCTCTCGCGATTTTTAAACGTAAAAAGTGGCTCTAATGCAAAATACAACTTTACCAACATTAGCATTGCATTTGATCGCGGTGCTTTTCGTTATCATGAATGTCTCGAGTTTCAATGTCGCCGGCTTCGCTAACGTCGTGCCACTTTTTGATTTGATGGCGATTTTTTATTTTGCTGTTTTCAAAAATATTTTTGCGATCTGGTTTATTTTTCTTCTCGGTATTTGGAGCGATGCATTAAACGATAACATGCTTGGCACTACTGCTCTTTGCTATATTCTGCTCATTAAGTTTTTTCTGCTGCTTAACCAAAAAATGCTGATCAGAGAAAATTTTAAGCAAGTTTGTGAACAATTTGCACTTTTCTGCTTTTTATTTTTGCTAATGAAATGGGCAATTCTTTCGATTATTGGCGGAACTTTTTATAGCATTGTTACTCCTTTAGTGCAGATGGTTTTGTCTTCGGTATTTTATGTTTTGATGCATAAGTTTTTAGATTTTCTAAGCAGCAAACTTTTGGATAAATAATGCTTCGCGACATCCGTAAAAATAAAGTTTTTAGTCGGCGCGCATTATTTCTTGGCGCTGCTCAATCTAGTCTTGCGGGTGTTCTGGTTTTGCGTCTCGGCTACCTACAACTTTGGAAGCATGAGGAATATTCAATTCAATCTGATAGCAATCGGATCAAGCCGATGATTAATCCAGCGCCGCGTGGCGCAGTATTTGATCGCACCGGTTTCCCACTCACTAGAAATGACGGTAATTTTCGTTTACTGCTTTATCTCAACAGAAAAAGAAACGCTCAGGATTTGATCGATAAACTGGCTTCTGTCCTTGATTCAACCGAAAAAGAGAAAGAAATATTTTCTGCTAAAATAAAAAATTCTCGCCGTAAATCCATTGTTTCTTTGATCGATAATTTGGGTTGGGATGATCTTGCGCGTATTGAAACCAACTCGCATTTATTACCGGGAATCTCGATCGAAAGCGGCATTATTCGGCGCTACCCATACCCAACTGAAACCGCGCATTTTCTGGGCTATGTCTCACTTCCATCCGAGGCGGAAATTAATACAAATGAACAAGCTTTATTCATGCATCCAGATTTTCGCATCGGAAAATCCGGTCTCGAAAAAACTTTTGATGAAGCACTGCGCGGAAAATATGGGGTGAAATATGTTGAGGTTGATGTGCATGAAATTCCACTGCGCACACTTTCAACAAAACATATGATCGAAGGTTCACGCCTGAATTTAACCATCGATTTTCAGCTCCAAAGATTCGTTACCGAACGCATTAAAAATGACGTTGCCTCGGTGGTGGTGATGAATGTGAAAACTGGCGAAATCTTGAGCTACGCTTCCTCTCCAACTTTCGATCCGAATAATTTCGTTGAGGGTATCTCGAAAGAATATTGGCAGCAGTTATTCGAAGATCCGCACAAACCTTTGAGTAATAAGCCAATTTCAGCCCTTTATCCTCCGGGCTCTACTTTCAAATTAATGGTTGCACTTGCTGGCTTAGAAAGTGGCTTCAATCCAGCAACAAGAGTTCATTGCAACGGTTTTTACCAAATGGGTAGAAGAGCTTTTCGTTGCTGGAAAGAGGGTGGGCACGGCACTCTCGATTTGGTCGGTGGTATCATGAATTCCTGTAACGTTTATTTTTACACTCTCGCCAATCAAATCGGTTACGAAAAATTTACCGAAATGGCGCGACGTTTTGGTTACGGCGAAAAAGTAGACATAAGTTTGCACGGCTCCAAAGCTGGGCTTGTGCCATCTGATGAGTGGAAGAGAAAAAATTTTAAACAGCCTTGGGTTGGTGGAGATACTCTTAATACTGCGATTGGACAAGGTATGCTTCTTGCAACTCCAATGCAGATGGCTCTCGTCACTGCACGTATCGCTAACGGCGGAATTCCGATCAAGCCTTACCTGGTGCGCAATCACAATATTGACAAACAATATGACGAACTCAGTAGCAACCCAATGGTTAGTAGCGGCCACATGAAGCTGATTCACGATGGAATGTATCGCGTAATGAATGAGCCAGGAGGAACGGCCTACGGCAAGAGAATTGATGTAAAAGGTTTTGA
>CAMBFP010000113.1 GCA_945865745.1 Rhizobium sp. Q54
ACCTTTGGAGTTTTATTCGAGAGGTCTCGACTCCGCTCGACCGACGTGAAAAATGCAGGCAAAAAAATACCCACCCTCTGGTCACTTATATTTCAAAGGGAAAAATGGCAGGCCTAATGAAATTATTCTTTAGCACGAAAAGCTAAAAGCTGACAAGTTTTTTTGAGCACAAACCCCAAACATCATTCCCTTAGTACGGAAATTTGCAAGGTAACAATTTTTTTTAAGTACGAACTCAAAACGTCATCCCCGCGAAGGCGGGGATCCAGAAAGACTTCCCACATCTGCGATTTATTTAGTACGGAAAGATGAGAGTTAACAATTTTTTTAAGCACGAACTCAAAACGTCATCCCCGCGAAGGCGGGGATCCAGGAAGACTTCCCACATCTGCGATTTATTTTACGAGTTTAATTTTATCTCATCCGCTGGAGAGTTCATCTGAACAAGTCCGCATGTTCATGTCCCCACTAATTTCTTGAACTAAAATTTGAGACGAAATCAACCAATCATTTTTGTCGGTGAGAATACTGTCCTCGGATCATTAATTTTTTTGAATCATGACGAAAGAAGAGCGTAAGTTTGCAATAGCCAAAAAAACTCTCGAGCGCTGGAAAAAATATTTAGAAGGTGAGGATAATTTTCAGCATGGAAGCAACCTACCAGTCCATTCTATACTGGCTCAAATTCAGGGAATGGTGGAAAAAGATTTTATTTTCCGAGTTTTTCATGATGCAGCAAAAAAAATGATCGATAGGGAGGATTTTAAAGAATATTTTTCTTCTAATGACTATCTGATTGAGATAATGATGGATGGATATGCTAACACTCAATGCCTTTATATTAGACGCTTAACTGATTCAAAAAGCTCTTCTTGCACCCTGATGGCTTTGTTGAAAAACATACAAGCTAGTAAGTGCAACATAAGTAGAGATTTATTCTGTAAATTTTATAAAAACGACAACTGTTCTGATGCTCATTTTGATATTCTATCTGGTACGAGATTGGAGTGCAGAAAGAAAAATGATAAAATCAGCAATGAGTATGTTGAGTCCCTTATAGCAAGACTCAAAATAGAGCCAATCGAAGTGGTGAGGTCTTACGTTGACCTGATGGTCGCGCACTCGGATTTCGAGAAGCCTAAATCATATCCATCCATGGCTATTATCAAAGATTGTCACGAGGCGATAGTAGGAGTTTTTAAAGAAGTGTCGTCAAATTTTTTTCTTAAAAACACTCACTTTGGAGAAGTTACGCTTCATAAGGAGCGGGTGTTAATAAATGCGGATAAACCATTTCTAAATTTTACCTAATCTCATCCGCTGGAGCTGCCCTTTGAGCCGGAAATACGGGGACAGTATATTAATTAAAGAGAGTTGGGCTAGTTATCCTGGATCCCCGCCTGCGCGGGGATGACGTGGTGAGTTAGTGTGTGAACTTAGAATTTTTATTGTTCATGAATCCTCGAATTGTTGTGTAATTCAATGGATCCCCGCCTGCGCAGGGGTGACGTGGGGAGTGAGCGTGTGAACTTAGACTTTTTATTGTTTATGAACCCTCGAATTGTTGTGTAATTCAAGGATTAAAAAAAAGGGGGGAGGGTGTGGTGTCTTGGAAATTGTTAAAAAATTCCCGTTCAAATTGAATATCTGGAGCTTAGGTTGTTCTCAAATATTGCTTCAAATTGTTGCCCCGTACTGGAGCTCGGTACTGAAGCGCCTTACTGGAGCCCCGTACTCGACCCTTACTGGGAAACCGTACTGGACTCTTACTGCCGCCTTACTTTCGCCCCCTTCTGGCGCTAACATGATTTAAAGAATTACCAAAATGGAAAAAGAAACTCGCAAAGAACTATTTAACATCGAAGCAGAGCAGGCAACGCTTGGGACGATTATTCTTAACAATGAATATCTAAATCGCGTCTCAGAATTTTTGCGTGTGGAGCATTTTTATGAGCCGGCGCATCAGAAGATTTTTGCGCAGATTTTGCATCACGTCGACAAGGTCGAAATCATTGCCAACCAAGTTACGCTTAAGCAATTTTTTGAATCTGATCCTGCAATTAAATCAATTGGCGGAGCGCTTTATTTAGGAACTCTTCTTTCCGCCGCTTCTTCAATTATCGACATCGCCAATTATGGTCGGGTCATTCATGATTTAGCTTTGAAGCGAGAGTTGGCGATGGTTGGCGAAGATATCGTTAATCGCGTTTACGGTAATGAAGAAAAAACTACGGCAACAGATCAGATTGAATTGGCGGAAGCCACTTTGTTCAAACTTTCTGAGCACGGAAATGGGCGTAGTGATTTTCGCAGCATCTCCACTTCACTTACTGAAACCCTTAATAAAACTTTAATCGCTCGTCAACGCGACAGTCACATTAGCGGCATTTCGAGTGGTCTTGCTGATCTCGATAAAATTCTTGGCGGCATGCAGCAGTCTGATTTAATTATTCTTGCTGGTCGTCCTTCAATGGGTAAATCGAGTTTGGGAATTCAGGTTGCGCTCAATGCTTGTAAAATAATGAACAAAGACGCGGTTGAGCAAAAAGATAAAAGAGCAGTGGGATTTTTCTCGTTGGAAATGTCGGCCGATCAAGTTGCGGCACGCGTGCTTTCAACCGAGTGCAGCATTAACGCGACGAAATTTAGAAATGGTCAAATCAACGAACATGAGTGGGAAGTGATCGCAACGCGTTCAGCAGAAATTTCCAAATTACCATTTTTTATCGACGACACGCCGGCTCTTTCAATCGCCGCAATTCGCACAAGAGCACGCAGAATGGTGCGTAAACATAATCTCGCTTTATTGGTGATTGACTACTTGCAACTTGTGCGCGGCGTTTCAACTCGTGCAAGCGAAAATCGTGTGCAGGAAGTTTCTGAAATTACGCAAGGCATGAAAGCGCTTGCGAAAGAATTTAACATTCCGGTGATTGCTCTTTCACAACTTTCGCGTGCGGTTGAGCAGCGTGAAGATAAGCGTCCGCAACTTTCAGATTTACGTGAATCAGGGGCGATCGAGCAAGATTCTGACGTTGTCGCCTTCATCTATCGCGATGGTTATTATTTAGAGCGCAAACGTCCGCCGGAAAGTGAAGTAGAAAAATTCAACGAATGGAAAACGCGCATGCAAGAAGTTGCGCATCGGACCGAAGTAATTATTGCAAAACAGCGTAACGGCCCAGTGGGGACGATTGATTTATTTTTCGATGCTGAGTTTACGCGATTTGGGAATATTGATGTTTATCACCGATAGTCTTTTTTTCGGTAGAGCGAAGTCGAGATCTTTAGAATTTGGTGCAAACTTAACTAGGTCTCGACTTCGCTCGACCGACGAAAATTTAAATCTAATCTGTGCTGCTTAGTATCATTGGTTTGAAGAAGATGTAGGTAGGCCACAATCCAAAAGAGCGCGGATTATTTACTGAACTCTTGTCTGAATCGCGCCTAAAAACACTACTAAATTCTAGCGAGAAAAAATGCAGAGTTTAATGAGGCTACAACAAACTTTACTCGTCTGAAATATTCCTAGAGCAAAAACCTTTAAGACTTTTTTAGTTGTTGTTTTTAATGGCGTGGATGCGCTTTGCGATATTCTTTTGGTAGTTGAAATGCACCTTGCCAGATGCCGATTTTTTGCTTTTTTGCCGTCACTTCAAGCTCGTCCATTTTCTCATCTGATTCGGTAAAGTTGTAAATTACCGCCATTCCATTTTTTACTAATTCTTCATTAATCGAAACT
>CAMBFP010000114.1 GCA_945865745.1 Rhizobium sp. Q54
TGAGTAATCGGCAAGCCGCCAATCAATCCCGAAATAATGTTGCCAACCCCCTGCGCCTTTAACTCGCGATTGGTTGGAGTAATGCGCTTTTTTGGGTCTAGCTTGTCAGTCGCTTCTACAGAAAGAAGAGTCTCAAGACTTGCTACCACCGCCAAAACTAGAGCAATCACATAAACATCTGGATTGGTAATTTGAGAAAAATTTGGAAAAGAAAATTGACCAAAAAACTCTCCTGGATTAGCCGCTACAGGAATCTGCACCAATTGATTTGCTTCGAGATAAAGAAAACTACTAAGAATTATTCCGATCACGACAGCAATAAGCGGCCCCGGAATGGCTTTTAATATTTTATGTTTCTTAGCAGAGAACTCTTCCCAAAGGATCAATATGAACATTGAAACCAGAGAAATAATTACAGCATTTGGCGTGATGTAATTAAATATTTGTGACACGGCACCGCCTAGCTGTTCAGTGCCAAAATCATCTTTAAAATTAGCATCATAACCAATCGCATGCGGGATCTGTTTAATGATAATTAGCAGCCCAATTCCACTCAGCATTCCCTTTATCACCGAGGATGGAAAATAATAAGCAACGGTTCCAAACCCTAGAAATCCAGCAATCAGCTGAATTACTCCGGCCAAAACAACTGCTAACAAGAATGAATCGAAAGATCCTCCAAGAGTGGTAATATAGCCCAATACCAAAACAGCTAAACCAGCCGCCGGACCAGAGACGCCAAAGGTAGAACCGCTTAGAGCACCAACAACAATCCCACCAACTATTCCAGCAATAATTCCAGAAAATAGTGGAGCGCCAGAAGCCAGGGCAACCCCTAGACATAAAGGCAGTGCCACAAAGAACACTACGAGACTTGCAGACAAATCTTGTCGCAAATCGATAAAAAGATTTTTCATTAGATTAAATTAAATTAGTAAACAGTGGTGCTGAAAAGACTAATCTAAATGTTCGGCGGGGAGACGGGGACTTCGAGAAAATACTGAGAGAGACTCAGAATTTCGTTACTGACGAGTTGCTTTTGTAAACTATTTTTAAGGATTTTTTCTTCACCTTTACTGAGAAATTTTAAATCTTCTAACTCCGCTTCCGAATCTTCTTTTTCACTTTCTGAAGACTCAGCTACTTTCAAGTTTTTAACCGAGAATGATTTTTCTGCTGCGCTACAAAAACTCCAAAGCAAACCGACTCCAATCAGTACTAAAATTATTTTTTTGGAGAGTCGTAACATTTTCTTGATTAAGATGAGAATTTCATGGAAATCGCGTTCCCGAATTAATTCATCAATTTTCTAAAAAACAATGACACAAAAAGATAGCGCAATCACTTCTTTTAATGACCTGTCTCTTCAAAAGGAAAAAGACCGATCAGAGTGGACGCACAAAGTAGAAATTCTTAGCGAAGCCTTGCCTTACATGCGCAAATTTGCCGGCGAAACTTTCGTGGTAAAATTCGGTGGCTCAGCAATGGGCGGCGACAATAATTTGAAAAATTTTGCCAAGAATATCGTGTTGTTAAAACATGTTGGAATCAACCCAATCGTGGTTCACGGTGGTGGGCCGCAAATTGGTCAAATGTTGGATAAGTTAAATATTAAATCGCATTTTGTTGACGGCTTAAGAGTTACTGACGCAGACACTGTTGAAGTTGTTGAAATGGTTCTCGCTGGCTCAATCAATAAAATGATTGTCAAAGAAATTAATCGCGCCGGTGGCAAAGCAATTGGACTTTGCGGCAAAGATGCAGACATGATTCGTGCGCGCAAAGTTTCAAAAACTCAGAAAGATCCCGATTCAAATATTGAGAAGATTTTAAATCTCGGCTTCGTTGGCGAGCCTTACCATATCGACCCCGAAATTCTCGCAATGTTTGAAGATTCCGACATTATTCCGGTAATCGCCCCAATCGGCATCGGCGACAATGGAGAAACTTTTAACATCAACGCCGACACCGTAGCCGGTGCCATTGCTGGCGCGATGCAAGCTGCGAAATTAATTATTCTTTCTGATGTTGATGGCGTGATGTTGCCGAATGGCGAACTCGTAAGTCACTTAAATGCCGCAACCGCGAGGCAAATGATTACTGACGGAATAATTACCGGCGGGATGATCCCAAAAGTTGAGACTTGTTTGAATGCCCTAGAAAAAAGTGTTGGCCACGCTCACATTTTAAACGGTGCAGTAGACAATATTCTGTTGATGGAAATTTTTACCGAGTCTGGTGCTGGGACGATGATTTTGTAGCTGTAAAGCACCTGCTCACCCCATTATTTTCGCCTTAGCAGGAAAAATCCGGGGTTAACTCAGATTTATTATTAGAATTGTGACAGCATATTGGTAAGCCTTAATTCTATTAGTCTTGTGCAAGCACCTCACCGATTGATTAAGATTTTTGCTTTTCCAACTTCTCGATTCTTTTTTCTAGAACATCTGTAATAACTGAAAAATCTAAACCTTGATGCCTTAACAGCACGAGTAGGTGAAACAGCAAATCCGCTGCTTCATTTGCAAGTTCTTCACTATCCCCCGCTAACGCAGCAAGAGCAACTTCCACCCCCTCCTCTCCAACTTTTTGTGCGATTCGCTTAGTGCCTTCAGAAAATAATTTTGTTACGTAGCTATTCTCTTGCGGATTTTTGTAGCGCGAATCGATGATTTTAATGAGTTTAGAAATGGTTGGTTGCTCAGTTTTAAAACAACTAACATCACCCTTGTGACAGGTTGGGCCCGTAGGCTTTGCATAGATCAACAATGAATCATTATCGCAATCAAGAGCGAGATTTATTAGAAATAAATAATTTCCCGAACTTTCACCTTTGACCCAAATTCTTCCTTTACTGCGACTAAAAAAGGTAACCAACTTAGCGTTAATCGTTTTTTCAATTGCTTCGCGATTCATGAATCCAACCATTAAAATTTGCATCGATTCATAATCTTGCACAACCGCTGGTATCAAGCCTCCGAGTTTATCAAAATTAATTTGATCGATATTAATATTCATATCCGTACTTCAATTTTATTTTCTTTTAAGAATTTCTTTAGCTCGCCAATAGCAATTATTTTTTTGTGAAAAACACTCGCCGCTAAAGCAGCAGTAACATTAGTTTTTTCAAATAAATCTTTGAAATGCGAAAGAGCTCCTGCGCCTCCAGAGGCAATGAGTGGAACATTTGCCAATTCACTAATTTTGATAAGCTGCAAAATATCGTAACCCTTGCGAACCCCATCTTGATTCATGCAATTTAAAACTATTTCGCCCGCACCGCGTTCTTGAATTTCTTTTACCCACTCAATTGTTTTTCTGCCGCTATTGGCTATTTTACTGGCGTCGCCGCTATTTTGATAAACAAAATATTCACCGTCTTTTTCAAAACTATCGATTCCAACAACTACGCATTGCTTCCCGAATCTATCTGCTAATTTATTAATCAGCTCAGGATTTTCTAAGGCTGGAGAGTTAATCGAAATTTTATCAGCACCATTTTCAAGAATGGATGTCGCATCACTAACGCTTCTGATTCCGCCAGCGACCGAGAATGGAATATTAATGATTTCAGCAATTTTTTTTATCCACGAGCGATCAACAATTCGACCATCTGGACTGGCGGCAATATCATAAAAAACCAATTCATCTGCACCCTCATCAGAGTAAGATTTTGCAAGATCTAAAATATCTCCCACTATTTCATGATTCTGAAATTTCACACCTTTAACGACCTTGCCG
>CAMBFP010000115.1 GCA_945865745.1 Rhizobium sp. Q54
GAGAATTGTTTTATCCAAAACTCCAAGATCTTTTAAAACACCGGCGGCGAGTAAGATTGATTCGGCATCACAAAAATGATTTTCTTCACCGAAAACTTCAAAATTAATTTGGTGAAACTGGCGCTGACGGCCTTTTTGCGGACGGTCGTAACGGAAAATTGGGCCGTAAGAAAATAATTTCTGCGGTAAAATTTGTTGCAACTCGCCGTTAGAAATAAGTGCGCGCACCACGCCAGCCGTGAATTCAGGACGTAGCGTCAACATGTTGTCGCCGCGATCAGGAAATTTGTAAACCTCTTTGGAAATAATGTCGGAAGTTTCGCCAAGGTTGCGTTCAAACACTTCGCTAAATTCAAAAATTGGAGTTTGTAATTCCTCGAACCCAAAATTTTCGCCGCGTTTTTTTGCGGTCGAAACAATGTGATTAAAAATCTTAATCTCCTCTGCGAACAGGTCTTTAGTGCCTCGAACGGGCTGAAGTTTGTGAGTCGACATTGATTTTGGAATTAATTTTTAAGCTGGTCAGTGAAGTTTGTTTTAGAATCCCTCACCAAATTGTCACCCTCGCACTCGTCTCGTCATTCCCGCGCAGGTCGGAATGGCAGGAGGAATGATGTTGAAAGTGAGAAGTGACAAGTTGAGAGAGTGGCAGGGGGTGACAATTTGGCTATTGATTCTAGAAAGCGCGGCAATCTCAAATTTCAAAATCAAAAAAACTGAAATGAACCTTCTTTCACACATCCGAAACTTTTCGATTGTTGCGCATATTGACCACGGCAAATCAACGCTTTCCGACCGCTTAATTCAAGAATGCGGGGCGATTGAAGAGCGCGAAATGAGCGCACAAATTCTTGATTCAATGGACATTGAAAAAGAGCGCGGGATCACGATTAAGGCGCAGACCGTGCGTCTTTCTTACAAAGCAGATGACGGCAAGACTTACATGTTGAACCTAATGGACACGCCAGGTCACGTCGATTTTGGTTACGAGGTGAGTCGTTGTTTGGCGGCTTGTGAAGGGTCGATTTTAGTTGTCGATTCAACTCAAGGTGTGGAGGCGCAAACACTCGCCAATGTTTACCAGGCGATTGACAATAATCACGAGATCGTGCCAGTGCTGAATAAAATCGACTTGCCGGCTTCTGATCCCGAATCAGTAAAAAAACAAATTGAAGAAGTAATCGGGATTGATGCTTCCGAAGCGATTCTCGTTTCAGCCAAGACTGGCGTGGGAATTCACGACACACTCGAGGCGGTTGTAAAAAGATTGCCGGCTCCCAAAGGTAATCCAGAAGGCGAATTTAAGGCGCTGCTGATTGACAGTTGGTACGACCAATATTTGGGCGTAATTATTCTTGCGCGGGTGATTGACGGGTCTTTGAAGAAAGGGCAGAAAATAAAAATGCTTGCGGCGAATGCGGTTTACCAAGTTGATTCTGTCGGATTTTTCACGCCGAAAAAAGTTTTCTGTGACGATTTAAAAGCTGGTGAAGTCGGTTTTATTAATGCGCAAATTAAGCAAGTTGCAGATTGTCGAGTTGGCGACACTCTAGTGCTTTCGGGAAATGACAAAGCAACTTTACTGCCGGGTTTTAAACAAAATCAGCCGGTAGTTTTTTGTGGAATTTATCCAATCGACGCTTCGGATTTTGAAAAATTTCGCGACGCTTTAGGCAAGTTACATTTGAATGACGCGAGCTTTGAATATGAAACTGAAACTTCAACGGCGCTAGGCTACGGCTTTCGTTGTGGCTTCCTCGGATTATTGCATCTGGAAATTATTCAAGAACGTCTCGAGCGCGAATTTGATTTAGATTTGATCACCACTGCGCCTTCGGTGATTTACAAGATTCACATGCGCCACCCTGCTGGTGAAATTCGCGAAATTCACTCTCCTGCAGAAATGCCAGATCCAACTCAAATCGAAAAAATGGAAGAGCCGTGGATCAAGGCTACGATTATGACGCCAGATGAATTTCTTGGTTCAGTTCTTGAGCTTTGCACGCAAAAACGCGGCATTCAAAAAGAATTAAGTTACGTTGGCCAAGGGTCAAATAATCGTGCAATGTTGATTTACCGCTTACCGCTCAACGAAATCGTTTACGACTTTTACGACCGTCTTAAATCTTGCTCACGCGGCTACGCCAGTTTTGATTGGCAAATTGATGGCTACGAAGAAAGTCAGTTAGTAAAGCTTTCAATAATGGTGAATGCCGAGCCGGTTGATGCTCTCTCATTTATTACGCACAAAACTCACGCTGAAACGAGAGGCAGAAAAATCTGCGCAAAGCTCAAAGAATTAATCCCAAGACAAATGTTCAACATTGCGATTCAAGCGGCGATTGGCGGAAAAATTGTTGCGCGCGAAACGGTTTCGGCAATGCGTAAAGACGTTACGGCAAAATGTTACGGCGGCGATATTTCTCGCAAAAGAAAGCTCCTCGACAAGCAGAAAAAAGGTAAGAAGAAAATGCGCGAAATCGGCAATGTAGAAATTCCGCAAAGTGCATTTTTGGCAGCGCTGAAGCTGGACGAGTAACTGGCTTTAGAAGAGTTGGAATGGCGTAAAATTATTTAAGAAGAATCGTAAATTTTTACCAAATTCCAGGTAATCGAGTTACTCATTCAAAGAAGTAAAATCCTAAAGAAATGTGTGTTAGTAATTGTTAATTACTTTGCGCATCCGGCGCGATTTTATTCGTCATTGCGCGTTGAGCGACGAGGTAGCAGAGAAGGTTGGCAACAATTAGATTCAGTAGAATTAAGGCGATTATTTTGGCAAAAGAGAGCCAGGAAAAATGTTCGATTGCAATGCTGATTAAAACCAAAGGAATGATGCAACAATTGCTGATCATTACGATGTGAGTCATGATAAAAACATCCTTCGCTTTCAAAAAAGCAACTGCCGCTGCGATTAGGAGTAGTAAGGTGGGGATGGTGATGGCTAGTGAGATTAAATTCATTAATTGAGATTTTATCCCAGATTTGTCGTTAGAAATTCTAAAAACACTCACTCTTTTATCCTTCAATTGAGCGGGGATAAAAGAGTGGTGCCTTAAGAGAAATTATGAATGGCTCTAATAACAAATCTTGGCTTAAAGAAATTGTTGGAAATTTTTATGGCTCAGCTCTTGTTTTTATCAAGTGATGCAGCAGTTGCAGATGTGATTTACAACCCTTACGGCTTTTAGCATTTTCTTACTTTTGATCTAATCAGCGATAAGCTTCTTGGTGAAGCTATCCTTATCAACTTCCGTCTTTAGCAGAACCAAGCGCTCTGCTGTCTTGTTCAAAATGTCTCAACTTGGCGCGATTTATTGACTACTCGATTTATCTAAACAGTTTTTGTTTGAGAGGTAGTTGCTTAAGGCAGAACTAAAATTATTACAAAAAATAATTAAAAAATTATGAGAGAAAACTTATCAGGCCTACCCATCACCCAAGATGGCATTGAAGATGATTTTGTAACTGGTCTTCAGGCTTGGGTTAATTCAGCCGAACCTGGAGAATCGAGAGCTGAGGCGATGCAAAGAATTATTGATGCCAAGCGGAATGGAAGAGCCGAACTTTCATTAGCTGGACTTGGATTGTCATCCATTCCTGAGCAGATTGGGAATCTTAATGCTTTGAGACGTTTATATCTTTTCAACAACCGACTAACCACACTTCCTGAGTCGATTGGTGGTCTTAATGCTTTGACATTTTTAAATCTT
>CAMBFP010000116.1 GCA_945865745.1 Rhizobium sp. Q54
GGATCTTTCGGCAAAATAATATCGCTCTGTGCACCAAGCGGATCGATCATGCGATGCTTGTGAATTGATAATTGGCCGTAGAAAAAAATCGGATATTTAGTGCCAGCTTTGTACCACTCAGTTGCTTGTTTTTTATCTCCCGCAGCTTCTGCAGCCATACCGAGCCAGTAAGTTGCGCGCGACAAAGTAACTGGTTGGGTGACGTTGCGATAAAGATTAGCAAAGTGAATGTAGCCATCTTTTGGCCTGTCAAGAAAGCGCAGCGCTATCCAGCCCGATGTCCATTCCGCTTCCCAAAAATCGGCAGAGTTTTTTGGCAAATTATGTTCAGAAAATAGCTTGTAAGCTTGTCTGTATTTCTTTCGCTTAATCATTTCGCGACCGTAAAGGCGGCGCAGGTTCCACCATTTTTCGGGGAATTTAGAATCACTAGGCAGAGTAAGCAGAAGATCAATCGCATCATCAACCTTGTCTTTGAGGCGATACCAGGCAACGCGACGGAAAGTTAAGAGTTCATCAGATTGTAGCGACCAAGGCACAGAATGAAAAATTTTATCCAGGTGTTTTGGTGGATGTTTTTCTAACTCAGTTATTTTTGCGAAGAGAGTTTGGTAATCTTCGCTAACAAAATTATTGATGCGCTCAGCTTCTTCCGTCTTGCCGTCCCACAGCAATCTCTCAATACGATTGACGTGATCCAATTCACTTAACTGATTATGATATTTTTCCAAAAATTCTTTTTCTTCTGCTGCGGAAAAATTTTCTTTTACCCAAATATTCACGATCAATGCTTGAATAATTTTACGCTCTTTTTCTCTTTCTGATTCAGGTGATTTGTCGCGAGCAAGGGCATTAATTTTTGAAGCCAGAAGATAAATTTTTGATTCGCGACTTTCTGCCGGATTGCTGTTAAAATATTGCTCCGAAGCCCGGTAGGAGATGTCATTGGCAATTGCGACTCGTTCAACATTGCGACGGATATTGTCGAGATTCGGATAAAAAGGATTATCGAGCGCGAAGCGTGAAATGTCGTTGAAGGAAACTTTTTTTGGATCAATTCTGTCGCTAAATTTATTCCACAAAATCACGTCAGTGAGAGCGTCGGCTAGAGATATTTTTTTCTCTCCAACATGTTGTAATTTCATTTCCTGAGCGAGGCGCAGAGCCTCATCATAACGTTTGTTCTCAATTGCGACTGTGGCTTTTTTTAGAATTTCAAGATCAGTCGCAGTAATTCCGCGCCAAAGTTGTTGTGAAATTAGTGCGCGTGTTTCTTTGACATTTTTCTCAGAAATTTTTTCTTGAAGAGTTTCTGCTTTAGTCGCTTCAATAACTTTTTTCTTCTGAGGAGTTTTTGCCTTAGTTGTTTCAACAGCCTTCTTCTTCGGCAGATTCTTTGTTGGGGCTTTTTCAAGCTCTGCGCTGTCCATCTTTGTGCAATGCGAATTCAAACAGGCTCTAACTTCTTTTGCCTGAGCAGAAGTCGCCAAACACAAACACAGCAGTAAGTAATTTAAGTTAATTCTCATAGGTCCTGCGCGATCTCAAACTGCTTTAGATAAAGATTTGCGTAGGCTCCGTTGCGCGCTAACAATTCTGTGTGTGTACCTTCTTCGACAACTTTTCCGTGCGAGATGACGACAATTTTATCGGCATGCATCACAGTTGTGAGGCGGTGCGCAATCACAACGCAAGTGCGTCCTTTCATCAATTTCGCCAAAGCATCTTTGATTAATTTTTCTGAGATTGGATCGAGTGCGGATGTAGCTTCGTCTAAAAGTAAAATTGGTGCGTTGTAAAGAATGGCGCGAGCAATAGCAATGCGTTGACGCTGACCGCCAGAAAGGCGAATGCCATTTTGACCAACGTGGGCGTGATATTTTTCCGGAAGCTCTTGGATGAATTCATCGGCTTCAGCCATTTTTGCGGCACGAATAATTTCTTCTTCAGTCGCATCTTCTTTGCCGTAGCGAATATTTTCGAGAATGGTGTCGTCGAAAAGCATTACTTCTTGATTCACCACCGACATTGATCGACGTAATGATTTTAGAGTAAGGTTGCGAATGTCGTGCCCGTCTAGCTTAACCGCGCCAGAATTAGGATCGTAGAAGCGCAAAATCATGCTCATGATTGTTGATTTTCCACCACCAGAATGGCCAACGAGCGCAACGGTTTTTCCGGTCGGAATCTTAAGATTTACTTCGTTGAGCGCGAGCTTGTCGTCGATGTAGCCAAATTTCACATTTTCGAATTCAATGTCGCCTTTTGCATTTTCAATCACGACAGAATTTTCATGATCAGCGATTGTTGGTTTTTCGTCGAGAAGCGTGTAGAGACGTGTTGCTGCAGCAAGCCCCATTTGCACTCCAGAGTTCATGCTCGACAAGGATTTGAGTGGACGATAAGCCATCATCATCGCGCCAAAAAATGAAAAGAAGGCGCCGGGCGTGGTTTTGCCAGTAATTACTTGATTACCACCATACCAGATTACCGCAGCAATTCCGATGCCAGCAAGACTCTCAACGAAAGGCGAGGCGATCAGCGAAATGCGCGAAATTTTTTTGCCCATTTTGAAAATTGCCTCGGTGATGATCGACATTCTTCTCACCTCGAAATCCTCGCAGGCATAGGCTTTAACTAGCTTTGAATATTGCAGCGTGTCGCTCATTTGCGTATTAAATTTCCCTGCCATTTCCTGATTTTTGTAGGAGAGATTACGTAATTTGCGGCCAAGTTTGTAAATTGGATAAGCTGCGAGAGGAAAGCCGATAAAAGCAACCAAAGAAAGTTCAACGCTCTGCATGAACATCACTACGATTAGAGCCCCTAAGGTAAAAAACTGTTTTACGAAACCATTAATTGCCGTATTAACCACACCAACAACCGCGCCAATTTCGCCAATGATTGCGGCAATCATGTCCCCAGAAGATTTACTGTGCAGCTTGATGATGTCTGACCTGATGTAATGTTCATAAAGCTTAATCCGCATGTCAGAAGTGATGCGAAGTGATAACACATTCATCGTCAAAAGCTGGAAATAAGTGGCGAAACCTTTAACCGCGGTTACCAGCAAAACCACTAAAGGAATTATCCATAAAGCTGAGACATTTTTGTCGACGAAAACTGAATCGAGTGCGGGTTTAATCAGCCAGGCGTTAAGCGCGGTCGTGCCAGCAATCACCAGCATCAAAGACACTGAGATCAAAAATGTTCTCCAATGCGGAAATACATTTTCACGGGCGATGCGTTTAATGAGATAAGGAGTGCTGTTGTAATCCTGCATTTTTAGA
This sequence comes from Rhizobium sp. Q54, assembly GCA_945865745.1. Taxonomy (GTDB): domain Bacteria; phylum Pseudomonadota; class Alphaproteobacteria; order Rickettsiales; family UBA1997; genus UBA2645. Next base: position 3,291 of record CAMBFP010000116.1, read on the forward strand.
TTTTTGATTTTAGATTCCACGGATAGCATCACACTGCCAATTCAAAAATCAAAAATCAAAAATCAAAATTTCTGTGCTCAACATTTACTCTTCTTTCAAAGAAATTTTTTCTTCGGCTCTTACGCAAATTGCCTTGGAACGCGCAATTTCAGTTTCCAAAAAAGATTACGAAAATTTTACTGTTGAGCCCGCAAAAGAAAAATCACACGGCGATCTAGCCTGTAATGCCGCAATGGTTTTGAGTAAAAAATTTGCAATGAATCCGCGCGAATTGGCGCAAGAATTAATCAAAAAGATTTTTAGTGAAGATGTAGAGAAGTTTGAAAT
>CAMBFP010000117.1 GCA_945865745.1 Rhizobium sp. Q54
TGAGGTTAGAGCTTGAAAGGCTTGAAGCTGAATCAGACTACAAAGGCTATGGAATCTTCCGCATCTTCTTGTGCTTGTTGTTGCAGTTTCTTGAAGATTTAAGTGATCGTGAACTTGAGAGATTTATCTGCGAGAACAACGCAGCTCGATGGTTTTGTGGTTTTGATTTAACTGCAAAAACTCCCGATCATTCTGTATTTGGCAGAGTTAGAAGCAGAATCGGCACCAACAAACTTTCTAAAATATTTTCTCTTCTTCGTGATCAGCTAAAATCTCAAGGCTACATGAGCGAAGTATTCACCTTCGTTGACGCCACACATCTCATCTCAAAAGTTGGCCTTTGGAAAGAGCGCGATAAAGCAATTGAGCTTAAACTCGAATCTCTCAACAACAAAACTTTAGAAAAAGTCGCCTTCGATAAAGACGCTAAATTTGGGGCTAAAAGCAAAGACAAAATCTGGTTTACTCGTAATTTTTTTATTTTTCTAACGAACGAGTTGCAAACGCTGCGCTTATTGTGGATACAAGCAGCATACTTCAGTTGACAAATGACGGAAGGCCGCAGGCCTGAGTAATTTGCAACTCACTCAAAAAAATAAAAAATCTGTGAGTATATGCAATCAGGCATGATCAACAAGGTAGCCATTACTTCAGCTAATGTCATTGATTCAAAAGGATTCAAGCATGTAGCACCAAATCAGGGAGCTGCTTATGCAGACAAAGGCTATTGCGATAAAAACGCCAAACAGACTGCACTAACAAAAGGAGTTCATCTCTGCGCCATCAAGAAAAATAACATGAAAGGCAAGAATCGTGATCTTGACCGCTATTATACCGCAATTCGAGCTCCGTTTGAGCATGTTTTTTCTAAACAAAACAAAAGAGTGAGATACCGAGGAATCGTCAAGAATCAGTTCTCCGCCTTCATGCAGGCGATTACTTTTAACTTCAAAAGATTAGTAGTTCTTACTACGCCATCTCCACCGCTAACAACCTGAACAAGGGACAGCTGCGCCTAAACACCAAAAAACAACCAAAAATTACCAAAACTGCAAACCAAAACGCAGAAAAAATCAAAAAAATTCCAAAAAAACCGAATGAGAAATTTCTAAAAGTTTTGAACCAGATTTTTTTAGTTTGAAATTTTTGGGAGGTTAGATTTGCGACGGACTCATTATATTTTTTTGCGGCTAAAGTTTGGCAGCTCTTATCTCCAGCTCTTTCTTCGCTTTTTCCATATTTTCTCTGATATGATCATGATATGCTACTATTCCAAGCAGCTGCTCATCAGAAAAATTACAAACTTCATTTACAAAATTTCTTAAATCTGCAGCAAATTTTTCTGCAGAACTTCTTAAGAAATAGTACTCAACTTTACTTTCGTTGTTCATAACAGGCCCTCAAAATTGGTTGAATAAAATACAGTAAAGCCAATAATATCAAGGCTTCACAAGTTTTTATTTTACCTCAAAGAAGACACCTATCAAGTTGAATAAGCGTTTATTTTAAGATGTTGCGCTTATTTGAAATTATTAGAGCAATCACTGTAATCACCGAAGAAAAAATCAGATAAGCTGGGATCATCAGGTTATTTCCAGTCGTTTTTATCAGACCCGTTAAAACTAAAGGTGTAAATCCACCAAATATCACCGAAACCATGTTGAAAGAGAATGCTGTACCAATGGCTCTGACCTTTGTTGGAAAAACTTGAGTCACCACAGATGGAACTGATCCTTGATAAAGTGTGATTACAAAAATGAACAGCAAACAACCAAGCAAAGTAAGGGTAAAATCTTGACTGAGTATTAAAGAAAAAATTGGAAACACCAAAGCTGCAAATGTTAAAATTGCGAACAACAAAACTTTGCTAACTCCGAAACGATCCGAAAGAAATCCTGATAAAAATGGGAGGGTGATAAAAGCAAAAGATGATGCCAAATAAATAATTGAAACCTGCAACTGGCTGTAGCCAATAATTTTGGTTAAAAATGTCGCCAAAAATCCAAAGAAAATGTAGAACGGAACGCTGATTGAAACGAATAGTCCGCAAATCACAAAAAACCTTGTTTTGTGTTCTCTAAACAATTCCAAGAATGGTGATTTGGCGAGTAAATTTTTGTTTTTTAAATTTTGAAATTCTGGAGTTTCATCGAGTTTGCTTCTGATGTAAAAGCCAACAATACCAACTGGTAAGCTGATCAAAAAAGGAATTCTCCAAGCATATTCGACATCAGAGAAATAGAAATTACAGATGAAAACGGCAACAAAACCAAGAAAGATTCCAAGCGCAGTACTCGAAAGAGCAGTCGCTCCAAACAGGTGTTTACGCTTTTGATTTGGGACTGATTCCATCAAGTAAGTCATGAATCCAGAAGTCTCGCCGCCAATTGAAATTCCTTGCATCATTCTGATTATTACCAAAGCAAGTGGCGCCAAAAGACCAATTTCAGAGTACGATGGAAGCAGGCCAATCAACGAAGTTGGAAAGGACATCAGCATGATCGAAAACGACAAAGCAGTTTTTCTGCTATATTTGTCACCGATATGACCGAAAATTATTGCACCAATTGGACGAGTTAAAAATCCAGCGGCAAAAACTCCAAAAGTTGCAATCAGTGAAGTGTAAATATCTCCAGTGGGAAAGAACAGATTGCTAATGATTACAGCAAAGTTGGCATAAAGAACATAATCATAATTTTCCAAGGCATTGCCAATTACTCCAGAAATAACAACTTTAGGTGATAGACGCATGAATCTGGTTTCAATTTTTTATTAAGAATTTTCGGAAATTATGGTTTCAACCAGATCAGAAACCAATTTTTTCGGTTGTGCGTTTCCTTTAAAAATTGCGTAATAAGCAATATTTGGTGACAAATGGCGAACTTTTTTAATCGCAATGTCTTTGGAATCTTTGCAATAGTCCTCATGAAAAATTGTTACTCCCAATCCAGCAGAAACCAGAGATTTTAAAATATCCCACGAACCGTGATTTAATTCAATATCGCTTTTCAAAACTTTTGAGGCGATATTATATTTCATGATGTCGGAAATAGCGTAATTACCAGTGTGAATGTAATTGTATTTTCCAATTTCTTCGAAAGTTATTTTTTTGTCAGGAATCTTTATTAGCGGGTGTCCCAGAGGAGTTATTAGAGCTGGCTTGTAATCCGAAACTTTTTTGAAAGATAAATTTCTTGGCAAAAGTCCAGTGTTTTCAATAGGATAAATTGCCAAATCAATTTCATCTTCATCAATTTTTTTAAAAGCCTCATGCCTCTTCATGTATAAAAGTTGAAGTTTTAGAGTTGGATTAAGTTCTTTTATCACTTTAAGAGGCTCTGGAAGCAGCATTGAAAAAACCGAATGATGTCCTGCTATTTTAATAAAACTTTCATGATGTTTTGCGCTTTGTAAGAAGAATTTTTCACAAATTCCGTCTGCTGCATTTAAAACTGGTAAAGACATGTCATAAAAAATTTTACCATCCTCTGTTAAAGAAAATCGTTTGGAATTTTTTCTACTTCTGCGTAAAAGTTTCTTTTGTAAATCTCTCTCAAGGGTTTTGATCTGTAAACTTATCGTTGACTGAGTTAATCCCATAATTTCG
>CAMBFP010000118.1 GCA_945865745.1 Rhizobium sp. Q54
ATGCGCGATGTTTATCGCTTAAATCTTTTAACTCTAAATTCACTCATCCTGCCTTCTTGGGCTTTTTCATCAGCTTGATGGTGGATTATTTATTAAAAGCTTGAATTGCGCCTAAAAATACCTCCGAATCCTACAGAAAAATCGTTAGAAAAAAGCGCTAAATTTAGTTATAATCTTGAGAAGATTGTGCTCTTTGCAATGTATTGGGAATAATTTTTGCGGCAAGACTGGCCCAATAATCATCTGGAAATTTTTGCTGTAACTTTTGCTTGGCCTTCTCTCCCTCTTCTTTTAAGCCAATTTTATAATAAACCTCAACAAGACGAAAATAAGCCTCGGGAGTTTGTTTGGTATAGCGGTATCGAGATAGAACTTCATTAAAAATAATAACCGCCCCAACATAATTTTGTGATGCAATTTGATAGCGACCGATCGCCATTTTCGCTCCAGCTAAATGTTCATCAATAAAAGATAATTTCCCTTTTGCATCGTCAGCATAATCTGTTTGTGAAAAACGAGCAATTAGTTCGCGAAAAATAAAAGAAGCTTGCTGAGCGCTATCTTGAGCTCGCTTGATATCGGGAATTTGATTATAGTAAGTCAGACCTTTTATATAAATCATGTAGGGCACGTATTCGCTAGATGGATTCAAACGCAAAAAATCATCAACATTAGCAACCAGTTTTACATAATCTTCGTTTTTATAACGCGCATAAGTTGCCATGGTCTGAGCCTTTAGCGCCCATTTTGAAAAAGGGAAATCGTCATCAATTTTTTCAAATTCAGTAGCAGCTTCAGAATAGTCTTTTTTTTTCAACAGCTTCATCGCCTCGACATAAGAAGCTTCGGCGTTGGTTTTTTCATTTTCTTTTTTAGAGCAGGAGGTGAGTAGGGCAAAAATAAGCAACAGGCCAAGAATTTTATTAAGTTCTAAATATTCTGGCCTCGCGAGCTGAATAGTTTTCATTAATTTAAAATTTGTACTTTTTGCCTTGCTTCCAGTCCGAGTTCTTTTGCTAGGCCGGCATTGATTTCAAGAACATATTTTGCTTCTTTTCCTGAGGAAATTAATTCAAGAGAATTTATCTTGGCGTCGCTTTTGATTGTAGAAATTTCGTCATCGCCATCAATGAAAATAATATCGAGTGGAATCTTGGTATTCTTCATCCACATGTTAATCACCTGATTCTCTTTAAATGGAAAAAGCATCCCGTGATCTTTGGGAAGATTATCAAGATTCATTAATCCGTACATTTTTTGATCATCACTTTTAGCGATTGCGATCTTGAAGCTAGCCACGAGTTTCGAGTCTCGATCAAAGATTTGCAATTTGGCGTTGTAGTTTTTTAGATCGCGATTAAATCTTGTTACGTCACTCGCGCCTATGTTCCTGCTAGCTTGAAGCACAATAAAAAGAATAACCGCACAACCAATAATAAAGAAGGTGAAACGTTTTTTAGCGATCTGCATAATTTTTAATTTAGTTACCTCGGAAGCGTGTGAAGCCTCAACAATAAAGGACTCTCCGGCTAGAATAAGGTCTGACATAATCGACATCAAGCGCAAATCTCAAGAAGTAAATTTTTTAAACAATGTTGTGGTCGAGAAGAATGACAGTAGTTTGCTCGCGCAAAAAATGACTGTGTTTTACGAAGAAGATAAAGTCGGACAAGATTCTAAAAAATCAAAAATCAAAAAAATTGAAGCTAGAGAAAATGTTAAAATTTTTAGTGAAGAATTTATTGGGAGTGGCGATACGGGTTTTTATGATCCGCAAAAAAACATCTTCGTTTTGGAGAAAAATGTGATCGTAAATAATGGTACATCAATCGCGAGCGGGGATAAATTTCTTTATGATTTAACAACAAAAAAAGGTCGATTCCTAGGCAAGAAAGATGAAACATCGATTGCCGGCAATGGAGGAGATAAAAGAGTAGTGGTTATCCTAGGCAGCGATGCTGGTGAAGTAAAAAAATCGAAGATGCAATATGAGCAATAAAGTATTAAGTGCGACAAATTTACAAAAATCTTATGGCAAAAAAACCGTAATTCGTGACGTGAGTTTAAAAATAGGGCGGGGCGAAGTTGTGGGCCTGCTTGGTCCTAATGGAGCGGGCAAGACCACCTGTTTTTACATGATGGTTGGTTTAGTTAAAGCGGATTCTGGAAATATTTTTATCGACCAGCTCGATATTACGCACATGCCGATGTATCACCGCGCCCGCTTGGGGCTTGGTTATCTGCCGCAAGAGGCTTCGATTTTTCGCGGCATGACGGTTGAAGAAAATATTTGCTCTATTCTTGAAATAACCGAGGCCAACGAGATTAAGCGCAAAGAAAAGCTAGAAGAGTTGCTGACAGAATTCTCAATTAATCACATTCGCAAGTCGATCGCGTTAGCCCTTTCAGGAGGGGAGAGAAGAAGGGTGGAGATTGCTCGGGCACTAGCTACTAACCCTTCATTCATTTTGCTAGACGAGCCTTTTGCTGGTGTAGATCCAATCGCAGTCAATGACATTCGTCAAATGGTGATGCATTTAAAGGATCGTGGAATTGGAGTCTTGATTACTGATCATAATGTGCGCGAAACCCTATCAATCGTGGATCGAGCTTACATTGTTTATGATGGAATGATCCTAACTTCTGGCTCGAAAGATGAGATAATTGAACATGAAGAAACGCGGAAAGTTTATCTCGGAGAGGACTTTAGAATCTAATCCTCCGCATGATTTTGTTGGGCAGTTCTTGCAGAGTTTTGATTCTATTGGAATTAAAAAAGATCATTTTTCTCCCGCGAGATAAAATTATATTCTGACTAGATTCTACAAGACTTTGTAGCTGCAAGCGGATTTGATTTTTGTTGTTCTTGAGGCGCATCCAAAAGTTTTGTTAATCGTCAAGTTGCATTCAGCCAAAGGAGGTGGAGCCACCTCTGTAGTGAAGTGTTAAAAACCACGATCAAAAAAATTCTTGTAGAACATTGAAAAATCCTTCCCCTCCATTTTTCGTAGGTCCATCTATAATTTCTGCCTAGCTATTAGATATTATAATGTCGTTGGTTTTGTGACTAAGAAATTTTTAATTGTCCTGCGGATACAAAATCTTCTTTCACAGATATCTCAGTAAGTTTTTTATTTTCTTGAGGAGTTGTCGCAATTATGTAGATGCGCGGTAAGCGCTAGGAATAAAAAGAATCATATGTTGATGCGGCCTTACCGTCTCCGGGCTAAGAATCACAAACAGCGTTTTTAGCAAGTCGCAAGAAATTTTTTAGTCCCAAATGACTTTGCAGGAATTTTTAGAAGGGGTAATCAGAATAAGAAGATAGAGAAGGGGGGGGTGAGAAGAGTCGCCAGCATGCAAAATTAAAGTATGCCATGCCCCGACAGCTTGGCATGGCCTAGAATATGCAAATAAGAAAAATAAAGACGATAGCTCCGTCCACGTTTGTTTTTTGAGAATGACTGCGTGAACAGTCACTT
>CAMBFP010000119.1 GCA_945865745.1 Rhizobium sp. Q54
TTGTGAAAAATAAAAATGACTTTGATGAAAGCAAGCTAGATCACCATTAAAATTGGATGTTCAATGTATTGACGCAGTGCTTTCAAAAATTCTGCACCCACAGCCCCATCAACTGAGCGATGATCTGAAGACAGAGTTACGTTCATCATGTGAGCAATTTTGATTTGTCCGTGCTCAACAACTGGTTTTTCAACAGCGCGTGCAACTGCTAGAATACAGCTTTGTGGCGGATTAACGATCGCAGCAAAATTATCGATTCCAAACATTCCGAGATTGGAAATAGAGAAGGATCCGCCCTGAAACTCTTCTGGCTGCAACTTTCCGTCACGCGCTTTTTTTGCGAGTTCTTTCGACTCTTTTGAAATCACTTGAATTGTTTTTTGATCGGCATTTTTGATAATTGGAGTAATCAGGCCGCCATCAATAGCCACGGCCATTGAGATGTCGATATTGTTGTAGAGAAGAATTGCGTCGTCAGTCCAAGAAGAGTTGGCTTCTGGAACTTTTTTCAAAGCCATTGCCGTTGCCTTAATGATCAAATCATTAACCGAAACCTTGTAAGCGGGAGTTCCTTTTTCATCATGCGAAGCAACTTCGTTCAAAGCGGCGCGAAGCTCTTGAAGCTTGTCAATCTTTAGCTCGCACGACAAGTAAAAATGTGGAACATTCTGTTTTGACTCGAGAAGTCTACGCGCAATCACTTTGCGAATGTTATTATTTTTGACCGCCAAAAATTCTTGTGGATTGCGACGAATCTCACCCGCTCTGCTTCCGCCAGAATTTATAAAATCCAAAACATCTTCTTTAATAATTCTGCCATGCGGGCCGGAACCAGAAATTCCCAAAAGAGAAATGCCCTCTTCTTTGGCGATCCTCTTTGCTAGAGGACTTGCCTTAAAGACTGATTGTTGATGATTGCTGACTGCTGATTGTTGGTGAAGAACAGTTGGAGCTACAACAACTTTTTCTTCTTTTTCTGGAGCGATATCGACAGTTTTAGCGGCGTAATTTTCGAGAGATTTTTTATCTTCGCCTTTGTCGAGAATTAGCGCGATACAAGAATTAACGAGAACATTTTCAGTTCCTTCGGCGACTAAAATTTTCCCCAAAGTTCCTTCGTCAACCGCCTCAACTTCCATTGTTGCTTTGTCGGTTTCGATCTCAGCAATCACGTCGCCGGCTTTAATTTTATCGCCCTCTTTTTTTACCCATTTAGCGAGATTTCCCTCTTTCATTGTTGGAGAAAGTGCAGGCATTAAAATTTCGATTGGCATATTTAAATGTTGATTTAATTATTTTGAGGAAGGTTTAGAGAATTATTTTGCAATCAAAAAAGTCTATAAGTTCATGCAATTAATAGAAATATTGAATTTGGTTATTTCTTCCGTAGGTGAAGATGAAAATTCAAAATTTGAAGCTCACAAAGCTAACTTGGAATCTCCAAGGCCATTGGATGAGGCGGACTCTGCGATTGATAATATTGCGATCATTAGAGATATCATTTTCACTTGCTCAAAAATTTATCGATCCAGCCCTTCAGATGCGTTGACTAAAGTCAGAGATGCGTTGATTGCTTTTTTAGGCAATGAAGGCGCAGAAATATGCGCAAAAGAAAGCATTGAAAAACCTCTGGCCTTAGAATTGTATGAGCAGGCCTTAAAATCGCATAAACAAGGCGTCAGCTTGAATTTGCAACAGTCAAAAATCCTGCGACAAGATTCGCTACTTAATCATTTATTTTGCTGGGCTTTGCCGGGTGGGGAAGATGCATTTAGCCTACCCATCATTAACGCGATAATTTCTAGTTGTGACGATTTATCAGGACGTCCCGATTTGCTTTTAATGATGATTGGTCAGGGCTGTATCGCATCTGGGGACATGTCGGAAACTTTTGATTTAATGGTTAAAAAAAATATACCCACCCCTCCTGAAAATCAATTAATCAGTCTCTTAACGGATAGCAGGTTGAACTCCGGACAAAATGCAACAAAGCTAGCTCGGAGTTTTTTACGCGAAAGATCTGACGATAGCATAGCCTCATTTATTCTTGGTTACGAATTTGAAGGCAAACATCTACAGACAAGAACAAGTGTTTATCGGGAAAAGGAATCGCTACTCAAAAATGTTGTTATTGTTAAAGATTTCATCGAACTAACCACTTTCCTTATCAAGCAGAACAAGGATGATTTGCTGACGAAATTTCTGAAATCAAATGCAGGGAAGTTTTTAGAAGGCTTTCCGGATCACGCTTCGATTCTTGGAATCGCAATGGAAGAAAAATCGACTCAAACTTGCGAAATCTTAATCAATGCGGGCTTTGATCCACTTAGGCGGAAAGAGGGCCAGGTAAATCCTTTTGCTCTTGCTTGCGAAGATCAGGGAGAAACTTTTCTCGAAAGTTATTTATGGTCAATCAGAAAAAAATTTGGCAAAGAAAAAGTTATAGAAGTTTTGAGCGCTGACGGCGGCGCCTTAAAACATGCAATCTCTGGCAGGGGATATGTTAATGTCGTGGCTCTTTTAGAAGATAATGGCGCAGACTTCCATGTTGATCGCTTAGATAATTTATTAACCGCTGCTAAAAAAGGTCATGCCGGGGTTTTTAATAGATTGCTTGGTGAGTTCCCCGATCAAGAAATAGAAGAAATCAAGGAAAAGTTGCCGGATGATGTGGGTTACGTGATCGACCAAATTTTACTCGATCATCTGGCTTGCAAAACAAGTGCCGCTGCTAAAAGCCTTGGGGAAAGAATTATCCAAAAAGAATCATCTCTAACTGAGGGAGATTTATTTAGAATCTGCGAATCTAGCGGAAGTGCAACTTTAGAATCCTTCGTTGAGTACATGCATAGCAAGACGGGGTATGAAATAAAAGACCATGTAAATGATAAAGATGATCTCGGAAAAACGCCGCTTTATTACGCAATCAAAAAAAATGCTTACAACAGTTTAGTCCTCTATCTGCTTGAGTGCGGAGCCGATCCAGATTCAATCTCGCCTGAGATAGACGCGGCAACATTGGCAGTTAAAAATAAGGAACCTGGCACACTCGAAATCATTCTTGGATCAGAAAAATTAAGCATGGGGTCGGTTAAAAAAGCGCACTCAGAATTAGCAAAAATTGTCGAAAATAACGTTATCACCAATGCTTTTATTAGAGGTTTAAGAGCTGATCAAGTAACGGAATTGGAGCCTTTAATTAGTGCTGATTTATTGCTAAAAGCATTAGAGGCAGAAAGAGGCGAATTTAAAAAACAATGCCTAAATAAGTTTAGCAAAGTTGCCGGCGGCGTTCTTACTAACTTAATCAAAGAACAGAATTTAGAAAAATTAGAAAAACTGCTCGAAAATTTTAAAATTGAAGACTTTCGTAGTTTAGAAGAAACTTTGGCTAGCACTGGC
>CAMBFP010000120.1 GCA_945865745.1 Rhizobium sp. Q54
TTTTCGTAATCGATCGGATCGTTGAATTGTGTCTTATTCACAAAAATACTAACAACCGAAATCTCGCCAAGCTCTTTGGCCTTCTTCACCAATGCCAAGTGCCCCTCGTGCAACGCCCCCATTGTTGGCACAAAAGAAACTGTTTTGCCTAATTCGGTTTTACTACGTAAAAATTCTCTTACTTCTTCAATGGTTTTGGCGACGAACATTTATTTAAAATTTGTATTTTATTCGTTATTGCGATGAGGGAAAGCGATGAGGTAATCAAAAGAGATAATTGGGATCGCCGCGTTCCACTCGTAATGACTGCATCAAGGGTCTGCAAGTAAAACTAATTCTCATTTCACTTCTGAGAACTTTTTTCTTTCTCTGCTTTTGCCGCGTCCACAAATGACCCAGATCTTGATTTTGGCGAAATTATTTTGGCCCTGTGCCCGTAATGTTTACGTCCTAAATTAGTCGATTTTAGGTAGGTTTCTGCAGAATTATTTCTGGAATTGGTGCATGACCGCATATTGGTTTGTAAAGATTTTGCGCGTGGCGCACAAAATCTAGAAAAAAATGATCTTTACTGCGAGGTTGAACTGAATTCTAAAACTCTCTCCACGCCAGGTAAGTCAAGGCTTAATCTGGTTAGAGTGAATTCTTGCTGAGTGAAGATTCTTACAACTTCTTCTTTTTGCCCAAATCCAATTTCAAGAAAAATTTTTCCAAATTCGCTCAGAAAATTTTTTGCTTCCGCGGCAATGCGGCGGTAAAAATCTAGACCGTCTGCGCCGCCGTCGAGAGCGGCGCGAGGCTCGTGGATTCTGACTTCTGGCTCAAGCTTTTCAATTTCTGCAGCGGGAATGTAAGGCGGATTTGAAATGATTAGGTCGAATTTTTCTGCGTGACTTACTGCGGAAAATAAATCCGATTCGAGAAGTTTTAAGCGTGGATAGACCCGGTGTTTTTCGCTGTTTTTCTTGGCAACTTCGAGTGCTTTTTTTGAAATGTCGACTGCGATTCCGGTCGCGTTTGCGTAGGCTTTGAGAAGAGTAACGATTAAGCATCCCGAGCCAACTCCGAGCTCTAAAATTTTTAAATCTTGTGCGGGATTTAGAAATTTTTTTAACACCGATTCAATCAGCGTTTCTGAATCTGGACGAGGATCTAAAACATCTTTGGTTACCAAAAAATCTTCACCAAAAAATTCTCTTTTGCCTATTAGATGCGAGACCGGTTCGCGTTTCGCGCGGCGAGTGACAAGATCAAAAAAATTTTTCTGCTGTGTTTCGTTTAGTTGCAATTGTGGATTAAAAACCACCTGTTCTTTTGAAAAAGAAAGGGCGTGAGCTAGAAGAATTAGAGAATCTAATCCAGAGCTCACGCCCTTTGAGACCAAGATTTCCTTGGCCCGCGCTAACGCCTCAGAAATTTTCATTAGAATTTTCCGAGGATTTCGCGAGTCGAAGTTTCGTTGATTAGGAAGTCGAGATTTTTCTCCCTTCTAACGTCGAATTGCGCGACGTCATCTTTGCTCGCTGCATTTTTTGCAGAGATTTCTTTTATTACCGCGCTGAAATTTGTGGCGACTCTAGCTAAGAAGGTGCGATAAGGATCCTCGACTGGAATTGCTGAAGTTCCCTTGAGTAAGTCATCAACAACTGAGGCTGGGGCGGTGGTAGAATCTGCCGGTTTAGCAGCATCAGTTGGCTCTGGTTTGACAATTGCCGGGGAATTAGTTTTGTTAGCCATTTGAGTAAAATTAGTCGAAATCTGAGTGATTAGATTAGTGATTTTTTCTACTTTAATGGTAATTCCGCCAGAGGGCAGAGAGTCGTCTGGTAAAGAAGACATTTCGCCGCTAATCATGATTTTATAGAGCGGGTTAGAAAATTCTAAGCTCGTGATTTTTACCGTCTTACTGTGTTGAGAAGGAGCTTCCTGGATTTGAGTTGGGTCCTGAGGAATGTTGGCTTGTTGACCCTCAACTTTGATTGGAGTTAAAACATATTCTAGCTCAAGAGTAAGGTCGCTTTTAACAAGGCTAGTGTCGGAGATTGTTGCTGGAGCAGGAGCAGCATTAGCTAATGCTGGATCGGCGACCGCTTCCTGTGTTGTTGGAGTTGCAACAACAGCGGGAGTTGTAACTACAGAAGTATCTGCGGCAGCAGAGACGGCAGCGGTTGCTGTTGTTGGGGCGGTTGGATTAACAACTTGTGTCGGAGCAGTAAGAGTCGCAACTTGTGCTGAAGACACTGCATCAGGCACGACTTGCTCAGCAGTGGCTGCGGGAGTTGGATTGTTGCTGAGGGAAATTTCACCAGTTTTAATTCCGTCAACAACCTTCTTTTCCAAAATATTTTTGTAGAGACTAATGACGTCAAAACCTTCGATTTCCTTAATATTGATGCTGATCAAATTAGTGATTTTGTCCATTTCTACACTGTTCTTAACGGATACCATGCTGTTGGTAGAAGAGTAGATCGCGCTTTTATCCGCGCCTAAAATTCTGTAGCCAGAATCTTGGTAGTGAAATTTGGCAATGTTGCCGTCGAGCATTGAGATGCTGATCTCGGGATCTTTGGCGAATTCAACAGAGGAAATATTTCCGTCTGGATCTTGCACAGAAACAGTTTCTATCAAAGTGATTTTGTAGTCAGAGGAAAGAATTCCTGCGGTTGCTTCGAGATGTGGAACGAGCACTTGGTTCTTGTCTAAAGCTGCATTCGGAATTGTGAATTTCAGATTTTTAATCGTGATTTTTTGTGCCAAGGGGAAACCAGAAACCACAACTTCTCCGGTCGAAACATAAGAACTGTTATTGCTTACGAATTCTTTAATTTGCTTTTCAACTTGTCCGACTTTGAAGAACCAGAACACGCTATAAACTAATGCGGCTACAACTAAGACAATTGCTAATTTAATTACGATGTTTTTGCCCATAAAATTGGTTGGTTTAATTAAATTGAAACGTTCCTGGTCTCGCTAGGAACGGTGAGAGTTAGGCCATCAAGCTCTTTGGTAAGAATGATTTGGCAGCCAAGTCTTGAAGTTGGGGTTAATCCAAATGCTAGATCGAGCATGTCTTCCTCATCTTCGGTGGGATCTGTAAGTGAATCGTAGAATGTTTTGTCGACGATTACGTGGCAGGTAGAACAAGCAAGAGAGCCTTCGCAAGCTCCTTCTAGATCAATGTTGTTATCTCGTGCCGCTTGCAATACGCTGGTACCAACGGGCACTTGAAATTCTTTTCTTTCTCCTTTTTCAAGGAAGATGACTTTAACTGTTTCAGACATTGATTTTACTAAGTAATCGAGGGGACTATGCTTTTTAAAAATGCGCGCTTTAAAAGAAAAGTAAGTTTACGAATTTTATTCAAAATGAGCAAAATAGTTTTGTACCAACCAGACATTGC
>CAMBFP010000121.1 GCA_945865745.1 Rhizobium sp. Q54
TCAAAAATTTATCCAAATATTGACCAGAATTTAAGAAAGAAATTTGCTGCGCTTCGGCTTTTTCTAGCGTTGCAACGTCATAAATTTTTTGATTTAAATCTGAATCAGAAGCAAGCGTGGCGCCAGTGATCTCAAGCGCTTGCGCCAGAGTTAGGAATTCAGATTTCTTAGTGAAGAAGCGTGAGCGCATATTTTGTTTTTGTTTTATCGCCCACTCATCCTTTTATCCCTGCGCAGGCGAGGATGAATTTGAGAGATCGGAGTAAGTTAAAATTTAGTCTGTTTTTTCGCGTTTATCGTGAATCGCCCGGAAATAAATTTCCGAAATGTAGCGTCTTCCTTTGCCGCCGCGTTTTAGCTGCACGATGATGTCGACAACGTTTTTAATGTAAGAAACAATTTCACTCGGGGTCATTCCAAGGCCAGCTTGCATAACCATCATTTTCAATTGTTCGATCGCCATTTTCGGGGTGTCGGCGTGGAGAGTTGAGATTGATCCTGGGTGACCCGTATTAATCGCGCGCAGAAAACTAAATGCTTCTGAGCCACGCAACTCACCAACGATAATTCGTTCCGGACGCAGACGTAAACAGGCTTCGATCAGATCTTGAGTAGTAACTTTTGCCCGACCTTGCGCACCTTTGGAAGCCAGTAAATGCACTCGATTTGGATGGGAGGTAAGATCAACTTCTCGCGCATCTTCAACTGTAATCAGGCGTTCTTCATGAGGAATGCCGCGGATTACTGCATTCGTAAATGTAGTTTTACCAGTCGAAGTACCGCCGGAAATAATAATATTTTTTTTGTAAATAACGGCGCGCGCAAGAAAATCTTTAATGCGTCCGAGCTGCAACAACTTCGCCAAGATCAGATCGTTTTTATCTTCAACTTCACCGACCGAAGCATTGTCGAACATGCCCATTTTATCGTAGTCTTCCAGAGTCCATTTCAGACTTGATGGCTTACGAATCGACATCACTACGCAACCTTGTTCGCAAGCTGGCGGAAAGACTACCTGAATACGATAACCACTTGGCAAAGTTGCAGAAAGCAATGGCTCTTCCTCGCTCAAGCGCTGCTCGGTTGATTGCGCGATAAGACGACCCATGGATTTCAAATGCTCCATGTCAAAGCTCGGCAATTCTTCACGAACCATGTCACCTTTTAATTCAACCCAAACCTCAAAAGGACGATTGATTGAAACTTCATTCACACCGTCGCGATCGAGGATCTGCTTGAGTGGAAGCATGTAGGAATCTAGGGCGGCGATACTACTCATTTGGTTACTATTTTTTGATTGAGCTAAAAGGAATACAAGGCGCCGGCTAAAAAAACGTAGCCTTGATTACCTTGTGCACCTTGACTTGCGGGGTTAAAGGAAAATTTTGTTAGCTCGAAATAAGGCATCAGACTACGGGTTAATTTGTAATCAACACCGAAAGAAATTGCTGAATAATTATTTTTTTGGAAAGAGCTTTTGAGGCTGGTGACGCTGGTAGAAACCGGTCCAAACTCGTAGGCGATTCCGAAAGTGTTATAAGTCGCGCCACCTTGGTTTGTATAACTTCCTGAAGTTGGCTGTAGTGATGAGCCCCATGAGCCGTAAGATCCGCCGATGGTGAAGCCAAAATAACTTAGGCTGGTGCCAAGGTCGTAAGCGGATAAATCTGCGTGTGAGTTTTTAACTTTTCCCTTCTCTGCCGTAGCTGAAATTTCGACGCCAAGATTGTCAAAATCTTCAGAATAATTCGCACCTAAGCTAAAAATATCCTTAATGCTTGTTGGGTTAACATCTCGCATCACTTGCTTGGTTACGCCAATATTGGCGCTATTTGGAGCGTAACTAGTGCCGAGCTGCAATCCAGAAATTCTTGGCGAGTAATAACTTAGCTTTGTCGCATCTTCTACCCCATCAAAACTATCATCTTTAAGTGCACGAAACTGGCTACGATTAGCCCCAGAATATTGCGATGAATCTGGTCGGTAAAAAGATTTAGCGTAGCCACCGTGACCTATCGGAGATTGTGCGAGTAAAATAAAATGCGGAGCTAAACCAGAGCCGCTAAGCATGGGCAGATTTACTTGTTCAAGATATTTTCCGTTAATTCCTCCTGCCCCTCGTGCAAAACGAGTTGGGCCAGATTTCATTTTTTGATTTACCGCCTGATTATTTCCTAATTCAAGCTTGCCAAAATCGCTTTCAGCGAAGGTAAAAATTTGATCAAGATTTGGATTTTCATTGCGACCGTCAGAATTAAAATTGAATTCGGTCTTAGCTGTAATTCCATATTTTAGGCCGTCTGGCGCCTCTTTGGCAAACTTTAAGAAGATCTGCGAATCATTGCCAATCGATTGGGGATTATTTAGGCGATTTTTGGTTAAGTCGTCGGGAAGATTTTGCTGTTCAAATGTAGAGTCTTGATTACGCGAAGCGGCAGAAAAATTTATGAAGCCGCTGGTAGCAAAAGTTTTGGAATAAGCGACTTGGGGAGATATCAGTAAGAAGAGAAAGGCAATTTCACGCATCATCTTTGAAGTTCGAAAAACTTCGGGGATCTTGCAAATAAAACTCCTGAGATCCTTGAATTTACTTCGTAAATTCAAGGATAGCGGACTCATTATTTTTTAGATTCTGGCTTTTTGGCTTCTGTTTTTTTGGCTTCAGCTTTTTTGTCATCTGCTTTAGCTGGAGTTCCGCCTGCTGCTGGAGCGCCTGCGGCTGGTGTTTCTTCTTCAGACTTACCACGACCAGTGATGCTCGCGATTAATAGATCGCCTTTTTTAAATAACTTAACTCCAGCGGGCAGAGCCAAATTGCTTGTTCTGATTTTATGTCCGATGTGAAGATTTCCAATGTCGATTTCAATTGTTGCTGGAATTGATTTTTCGCTGTCGCACACAACTTCAATTTTACGCAAAATGATGTTAAGCATTCCGCCTTTTTTTATACCCAAGGATTTATCTTGATTGATAAAAGAAAATTTTGGTTTAGCGCGAATAGCTTTGACGTTATCACATCCAAGGAAGTCGACATGAACAGGGCGATCAGAAACTGGATCTAGCTCAATTTTATGCGCGATTACTTTGGTTTTTTTACCAGCAAGTTCGAGTTCGATCAATGAAACCGTTAGGCTGCCTTTGAAATATTCAGCTTCTAATTCACGAGCATCTAGACTCAAATTGATGTTTCCACCAGCGGCGTAAATCACGGCCGGAATACGACCCGCATTCTTGATTCTTCTAGATTCAGACGTGCCAAATTTTTCTCTTTTTTCTGCTTTTAGCGTAATTGACATTTTTCTCCTGGTAGTTTCTTTTTTGAAAGTATTTGGGGCCTTATTTTAAAGGCCTAAATCGGGGGCGGCGCAACCTAT
>CAMBFP010000122.1 GCA_945865745.1 Rhizobium sp. Q54
GGAATGGTTAATAGCATTTATGCCGGTTCGATTGCTTCGGCAATTGCCGTACTTTTTCTCTACCAATATTATGGATATTTCTTGTGGATATTAAGCATCTTCGTTCTTGGCACTGCGCTTTTTACCTGTGGCGTAACTCGCGCTACAATAATGATTGATCTAGCGCCAACTCATGTGCGAGCAATGGTGATTTCATTTGGTACTATGTTGGTGGCGGTTGGCAATTCGATTGGTTCGATTGTTTTGGGTTTGATGAATACTCAAGAAAGTTTTACCTCTTTTTTAGTCGCGGCAATATTTTACCTTTTATCGATGTTGCCTTTGATGAGGCTTAAAGGTCTTGATTCAAAAGTGCGCGAAGAAAAGAAAATCAGC
This sequence comes from Rhizobium sp. Q54, assembly GCA_945865745.1. Lineage (GTDB taxonomy): Bacteria > Pseudomonadota > Alphaproteobacteria > Rickettsiales > UBA1997 > UBA2645. Next base: position 376 of record CAMBFP010000122.1, read on the forward strand.
ATTTGGCGCTACATAAAAAATTCGCCAAAAATTATGTTTGCAGGATTTTCGGTGAGTTACGCGATGTCATCGGTTAGTGCCTTTTTAATCATTTATGGAATTAAAATTGGCATGCCGCAAGATCAGGCAGCAATGCTGTTATCGGTACTTTTGTTCGGCACGATTCTCTACATCCCGATTGGTTACATTACCGACATACTTAATCGACGCATGCTGATGATTTTCTTTGCGATACTATCCTTGATTTGCGTTTATTTCCTTCTCATAAACAAGAACGAGCAGGAAATTTATCTGCTACTTTTTTTGATGTTTGGCTGTCTTTCTGGAATAAAACTTCCGGCGTTTGTGTTGATTAATGAAAAATACAAACCCACGCAGCGCCTAGCTGTGAACAGCGCTTTTTCACGGATAAGTCTGATCGGTAACATATTTGGACTTTTACTTACCGGCGTAATTATGAAAACCATCGGAGCGCAAGGTTTATGGGTTTCCTTGATTGCGATACTCTCTCTATTCATCTTTTTTTGTTTGCTGAACTATGTTGCAAAAGCTCTGCGCGGCGAGCTTCAGCTAAAGAATTTTTCAATTTTCAATCAGCATAAAAGTGAGCAATTGCAAGAGGTCTAATTATTCAGTTGGCAGTTTTTTTAAAAAAGTTTTTTGCTGTAAAGCTCGGCCAATCGTGGCTTGTGTCAATCTTCAGGGCGTAATTGGCAAAGATTCTAAACTAGAATCTGGCTTGAATATGCAAAATATCGAGCCGCTTTTGCTACGTGCTTTTGAAATGAAAAAAGTAAAAGCTGTGGTGTTGAATATTAACTCGCCAGGGGGCTCTCCGGTTCAATCAGAATTGATTTACAACTACATCCGTGAGCTTAGCACCGAGAAAAAAATTCCTGTTTATACTTTTGCACAAGATGTTGCTGCATCAGGCGGATACTGGCTTCTTCTCGCTGGTGATGAAATTTATGCGCACAACTCTTCGATTATTGGCTCGATTGGTGTGATTTTTTCGAGCTTTGGTTTCGTTGATCTGATTAAGAAAATCGGCGTCGATCGCCGTGTTCATGCGGAAGGAAAAAATAAAGCGATTCTCGATCCTTTTTTGCCGGAAGATCATGAAAGTGTCGTGATCTTAAAAGAAGCGCAACGCGATATTTTTGAAGGCTTTAAAGAGCTTGTCAGTTCAAGGCGTCAGGGCAAGTTGCAAGAATCGGAAGAAAAACTTTTTACCGGCGCTTTTTGGTCGGGAAAAAAAGCTGCACAACTCGGTTTAGTCGACGCGATTTGTGACATGCGCAGCAAGATGAAAGAGAAGTTTGGTAGCGATGTTAAGATCTTGCAAATCTCGGCAAAAAAAGGGTTTATCAAAAGCCTTATCTCAGAAAAATTCTCGGAGATTTTGTTTAAAATTGAAGAGAGAGTCAGCTTCAATAAATTTGGGTTATAGGTCATGCTGAGCTTATTTAAGCATGTTAGTTAAGCCTTCGGCAAACTCATGGTGAAACTAGTTTTAAAATAAAATGTTAGAACAAAATCAGCGCTACAGCCTTTATTTTTACGCCTTCGTCGCAGTTCATGTTTTTATTTGGACTTTGCTGCCAACTTTATTTCGCTACAATATTCCTCTCGATTCCATCGAGGCGATTGCCTGGGGACACGAGTGGCAACTTGGCTACATAAAACATCCGCCACTTTCAGCTTGGATGGCGGAAGGCATGATGAAAATTTTCCCAGAGCAGATGTGGGCGGTTTATTTTTTGGCGCAGATTTGTTTGGCCCTGACTTTCATCGCAACGTGGGAATTAGCGAAAGATTTCCTCCCGCGCCAGCAAGCCTTAATGTCGATTTTGCTGCTTGAATGTATTTTTTATTACAACTTCACCTCAACTGAGTTTAACGCGAACATCGCATTACTACCTCTCTGGGCTTGGGTTACGCTTTATGCTTGGAAAGTTACAAAAAATCCTGATCGCTTAAAAAACTGGCTGATTCTTTCAGTATTCGCTGCTCTCGCCATGCTCGCAAAATATTATGCTGCGATGCTTTTTGGCGGAATATTTTTGTTATTTCTTTACGATAAAAATTTGCGCCAAACCTTAATTACCATTCCTCCATACATTTTTGGAATTCTTCTAATTCTACTTCTTCTTCCGCATATTTTTTGGTTGATTGAAAATGATTTTGTAACCTTCACTTACGCCAAAAGTCGCGCTACTTCCGATTATCATTTTTATAATCATCTGCTGAATCCAATTGTTTTTATTCTCGGTCAAGTCTCGAGTTTACTGCTTCCGTGCTTGGTATTTTTTTTGGCGCGTCGCAAAGAATCTTCTTTTTTAAAACAAGATCAGCGCAAAAAAAACTTTCTGATTTTCGCTGGATTGATGCCGCTTTTTTTAACAACAATTCCATCCCTTCTTACTGGAAGTGGCATCAAAGACATGTGGGGCTCGGTGTTGTGGAGTTGGTTTGGAATTGCTCTCTTTTATTTTTTTCCAGTAAAAATTTCTTTAGTTTTTCAGAAGCGTTTTTATCGCGGATTCGCAGTGATTTGCGTAATTGCTGTTGTGGTTTTTATCGATAGCCAGGTGAGTCGTTTGCACAAATATGGACATTTCGACGGCAAGTTATTAGTGCAAAAAATCAACGAAGTGCGGCAACAGCCAACAGCTTTCGTAGCAGGAGATGTATGGCTCACCAGTAATATGAATTTTTTTTCTACTCCGCGCTCACATGTTGTCTGGGATCTAAAAAAACTTGAAGAGACGGGTGCGGTGTTGTTGTGGAATGCAACTTCTGAGGGAGATCAGTTGCCAGAACGTTTTCGTAAAAAAATCTCGACAAAAATCTTGACGCAAGAAGTAATTATTTTGCCTTATATTAAATTTACTGACTCGCCGCCATACCGTGTGGGATGGGCTATCGTGACCCCAAGAAATAATTAATTTTCTTGTGATCTCAAGATC
>CAMBFP010000123.1 GCA_945865745.1 Rhizobium sp. Q54
GAGTTGGTAATTTTTTTAAGATCAGACTTGGTGATTGTGAGTGCTGGCATTAGATAAAGACAACTACCAAATGGTCGCAAGAAAATTCCGGAAGCGATGAATTTTTTTCGCAGTTCGAGAATTTTTTCAAAGTTGCCTTCAACGTCAATAGCGCCAATAGCGCCGATGACACGTGGGTTTTTAAAATCTTGCAATTCCTTACGTAAAATCTTTTCAATTTCTGCGGTTTTTTCGGCGTAATTTCCTTGTTCGAATAAATCGAGCGAAGCATTCGCCGCAGCGCAAGCGAGAGGATTGCCCATGAAAGTTGGGCCATGCATTAAAGCGAGATCGAGTGAATTGCCCAAAAATTTTTCGAAGATTTTTTTAGAAGTTAAAGTTGCAGCGAGGCCAACAGTTCCACCAGTTAAGGCCTTACTAATAACTAAAATATCTGGCGTAATTTTTGCATGATCACAGGCGAATTTTTTCCCGGTGCGATAAAATCCAACGGCGCATTCGTCGGCAATAAAAAGTATCTCATGCCTTTTGGCGATGACAAAAATTTCGTGCAAAATTTCAGGTTCATAAAAAATCATGCCACCAGCGCACTGAACAAGAGGTTCAATAAAAATTCCGGCGAGAATTTTTTTATTTTTTTTCACAAAATCTTCAAAAACATCGAGATCATTTTTATTTCTTGGCAGATCGAGACAAAAATTATTCAGCAAAATTTTCTGAAATTTTTTGTGCATTCCAAAAGAAAGATCGGCGAGAGACATTGCACCCGTAGTGTCGCCGTGATAAGAATTTTTGAAGGAAATAAATTTTGTTTTTTCTTTCAACCCACAATTCAAGTGAAATTGCCAAGATATTTTCATCGCAACCTCTATCGCCACTGAACCGGAATCAGAAAAAAATACGCGATCCATTTTGGTGAATTTGCACAATCTTTCAGCCAAAGTATAAGTTGGCTCTGTGGCAAATCCAGCCATCATGATATGAGGTAAAATTTTTGCCTGTTTGACGATTGATGAAGTTAGGTGAGGGTGATTATAGCCATGAGCCATTGCCCACCACGAAGAAATTCCGTCGATTAAAACACGACCGTCTTTTAAAAAAATTTTTGAACCAGCAGCGCCCACAACCTCAAGTTGAGGCAAGTGGTTTTGCATTTGTGTGTAGGGAAGCCAAATGTGCTCGGTCATTAGTAATTTATTTTTTCTTTTATCGTGAGCGGAAGCGAACTATCTCATGAAATTATTCACTTCGCTTGGGATGAAAAACAGTCTTAAAATGCGCTACAAACTTACAATCGAATATGATGGATCGAAATATTGCGGCCTGCAGAGGCAGCCTTGCATCACACAAAAAGGTATCGAGGAAGTTTTAGAAAAGGCGATTTTTTCTTTAACGCAAGAAGAGGTAAAAATTATTTATTCAGGTCGAACAGATTCCGGAGTTCACGCTTTAGGACAGGTTGTTCATTTCGATCTTAAGAAAAAATTTCTAGATTATGCCATGCTCGCCGGACTCAATAATTATCTGCGTGGAGAGGATATATCGGTTCGCATTTGTGAGTTAGTTGATGAAAATTTTCACGCACGTTTTTCTAGCAAGAAACGTCATTATCGCTACCGAATTATTAATCGTTACTCTCCATTAATTCTCGAAAGAAATCGTGCGTGGCAAGTGGCGCGAAATCTTGATGTTGAAGCGATGAAAAACGCTGCGAAATTTTTAGTTGGTCAGCATGATTTTACATCTTTTCGCGATTCGCAGTGTCAATCTTCATCGCCAATTAAAACGCTAGATCGCATTGAAATTACACAAAATGGTGAAGAAATTACGTTTGATTTTAGCGCGAAATCATTCCTTCATCATATGGTGCGAAATATTGTGGGAACGCTGGTTTATGTAGGGCATGGGAAAATTGCTGCTGAGGAAATGAAGCTGATTCTAGCGGCAAAAGATCGCACAAAATCTGGACTAAATGCGCCGGCTTGTGGGCTGTATTTTGTTTCAGTCGATTACTAAAAATCGAGTTAGGAGTTGTTAGTTTTGAGAGCCAATTCTTCTGTGCCAAAGAATTAGAAAAAACCTCTCCAAGAAAAAATTGGCACTAAAAACTTTCTCAGATTTTCATGTCTCTCCGCAATCATTTAAAAAGCTCAGGTTACTTTATTTAAGAGCGGAGTGAGGAGTTAATATTTGTGCCAAAAACAAATAAAAACTCACGACAAACCAACTATTCTTTAAGAGTTCAATGCTTTTACGACGACCGTGGCGACCCTTGCTCTAGGGAGCCTCCACCGACGAATGGCACACCGCCAGCAGGAGTTGTTGTTGCTCTGGGTTCTTGTTCTAGCACCCGAGTCTCCTAATCCTAAAAATACTTCTCTAGCCAAAGCTATTTCAGCAAGTGGATCTCTAGCAGTTGAACTTGGGGCGTTCGCTGATTCTTGATCAGCGGCTCCTTGACGGGAAGCTTGATGAGAAGATTGATGGGAAGCTTGATGGGAAGATGATCTTTCTTCTGATGATCTCGAATCTTCATAATCAGATTTATAGCTTCTTTCTTCAGTTTCTTTGCTTGCGATGACTTCTGTTGGAGAAGCTGTGACTGATTTTGTTTCTAATTCTTGATTATCAGCTGTTGAATTTGCCTTGACATATCTTTTGTACATGCCGGTTTCTTTTAAACCTTTCTCAGTAGCTTTGAAGACTGCTTTAATTTCTGCTTCAGATAGTAGGCGGGTGTCAGTAAATTTTAGAACTTCAGCCATTACACCATACTCTAATTGATTGAGATAGGATTTAGGATCGTAGCTCGCCAGAGCAAGAGTTTTTGATACTTTTTGTAAGTGTAATTTTTGTAAGCGAGATTTTGCCCGATTGTCTCGAACTTCGCTGGTGATTTCATCTGGGTAAAGAATGTAGCAGCCTCTTGTTTCTAGTTCGGATAATCTGTCTAGAAGGGTTGGTGAGGGGGTTAGTCGGTTGTGGAAAAGATATAAATATGTCAAAGCAGTAAGATTCCCAATTCGCTCAGGAAGTGTGGTTAGTTGGTTGTTGCCAAGACTTAAAAATGTCAAAGCAGTAAGATTCCCAATCTGCTCAGGAAGTGTGGTTAGTCGGTTGAAGCTAAGATCTAAACTTGTCAAAGCAGTAAGATTCCCAATCTGCTCAGGAAGTGTGGTTAGTTGGTTGTTGCCAAGATCTAACACTCTCAAAGCAGTAAGATTGCCAATCTGCTCAGGAATGGATGACAATCCAAGTCCCTCTAATGAGAGTTCGGTACTTCTATTTTGCCTAGCCTCAATCATTATTCCCATCGCCT
>CAMBFP010000124.1 GCA_945865745.1 Rhizobium sp. Q54
GGCAAAACAGTTTCTTTTGTGCCAACAATGGGGGCGTTGCACGAGGGGCACTTGGCATTGGTGAAGAAGGCCAAAGAGCTTGGCGAGATTTCGGTTGTTAGTATTTTTGTGAATAAGACACAATTCAACGATCCGATCGATTACGAAAAATATCCAAAAACTCTCGAACAAGATTTAGAAAAATTGCGCGCACTTGATCCATCTTGTGTTTTCGCACCGGAAAATTCGGAAATTTTTTCTCAAGATTTTGTCTGTAAAATTAGTCTAAATTCTCTAGGTGATTCACTGTGTGGAGCATCGCGCCCTGGGCATTTTGATGGGGTTGCTTTAATCATTACCAAACTCTTCAACATCATTAAACCAGACATCGCGATTTTTGGCGAAAAAGATTTTCAGCAGGTTTTGGTGATTAAAAAATTGGTGAAAGACTTAAATTTTAACGTAAAGATTTTCACACAACCAACTCTGCGCGAAGAAAGTGGATTGGCGATGTCTTCACGCAATCAAAGATTGTCTGAGGCATCTAAAATCAAGGCTGCGAACATATTTAGAATTTTGTCGGAGATCAAAATTGATCCGACAATTCTTGCAGCAAAAAAATCTGAATTACTTGCGATTGGTTTTGAAAAAATTGATTACCTTGAAATTCGTGACGAAAAAAATCTTAGTCTAATCAGTGATTTTAGCGGCAAAATTCCCGCGCGTATTTTTATTGCTGCTTACTTGGATGGCGTCAGATTGATTGACAATTTGATGCTTTAAACTCAAGAAATACGCATCTCCAACTAATTCGCTAAAACATGTATTACATCATCCTAAGTGAAATCGGAATGGCCGTCATGATGATTTTGGTCTATCTGCGCTACTCGCATTTTCGTCTTTATTCAACTAATGAAATTAAAGCATTGCGTAAAAAATCTGACGAGCAATCTGAAGCTCTGCGCACTGCCGATGCAAAGCTTGTCGAAGAAACAAGAACAGACAGCCAAAAGATCCAAAATCTTTTACTTGAGATCGATGAGATGCGCAAAGACAAAGAAAATGAGATTAAACTTCGTCTCAGCGCTGAAAAACAGATCGAGTTAACTCTACAAAAAATGCGCGATTTAGAAAGCCGCATGAATGATTGGAAAGTGATGCAAGACGCGGTGATGCGTGATTCAAAAGATGCAATAATAAGAGTTGGTAACGACCTCTATAAAAAATTAAATGAGAACTACAAACAGGAAATTGAAACGACTCGCAATCTTCTCGGACGAATTTCTAAAACCGTTACCGACTTCTCTGAAAATTCTTCTGCTCCAGAAAAAATAGCGGCAAAAACTGCGACGCCAAAAATAACCAATCAAAGCACTCCAAAACAAGAGATTAAAATTAGCGAAAATTCGTCGAAAAAATTTATTAGCAGCCTTGTCGAAACAATGAAGGCAAGTGGTCACCTGGTTAATAAAGATTATTTCTTGCCGGCTAATTTTGATGCGCACAAAGCTAAAATGTTACTTTGCGAAGTGGCTTTCGTCAGCAATGACACGCTTCACATTATTGATTTTAAAGCCTGTCACTATTTAACAGAATTTGAGCGACTGAAAACTGGCGATAAAGCAGCAGCTGAAAATGATCTCAAGCAAAAGCTCGACAGATATTTTACTTATTTGAGCGATCCAAAATATCGCGACTCAATTTCGAAAGTGATGGCAACAACCAAGGCAAAATTTAGTAAAGTTGCTACGGTTATTGCTTTGCCTTCAAGGCTTGAAATACTAAATCTCAAAGAGATTCGTTATCTTGATAAAGCTACAAGATTTGGATTTGAAGTCATGGACGCTGATGGCTTAAGCAATATTGTTTTGTAACTTTTATGCACCTCCTTGTTGGACTAGGAAATATCGGCAAAGAATACGAGCAAACTCGACATAATTTTGGCTTTTTATTGCTCGATCAAATCATTGATGACCATGATTTTCAGCCACAAGGGAAGAAATTTAAGAGCGAGATTTTTAGCGGCGAAATTAATGGAGAAAAAATTATCGCGCTAAAACCACATACTTTTATGAACCTTTCCGGCCGCGCCGTTATTGAAGCAGCAAATTTTTACAAAATTCCTCCAAAAAATATTTTAGTTTTTCACGACGAAATCGATCTTGATCTTGGACGTGTAAAAATAAAAACCGGCGGCGGGAATGCCGGACATAACGGACTACGATCAATCGACGAATCAATCGGCAGAAATTATGTTAGATTGCGCTTAGGAGTAGGAAGATCAGAGATTCAGCAGCTACAAGTTTCCGACCATGTTTTAGGAAAATTCTCGGCAGCAGAAATGGTCGAGGTAGACAAAACAAATGAAAAAATTTCCGAGCTAATCGGAGAAATTTTATCCAGAAATTACGACAAATTTTTGAATAAATTTTATTAGATCTCGATGCTCAAGACGATAACCAAACCAATCACCAAGCCTATCGCAACTTTTTTTAAATCAGAAATCGCCATCGGCATTTCTCTAATAGTCGCAACCATTGCGGCAATGCTTATTGCCAATTCTGAAAACTACGAAATTTACAAAATATTTTTTTCATCCTCTGCGCCCCTAAATATTGAATTTATTGGCCTTCACAAAGAAATGAATTATCTTGATTGGATTAATGATTTTTTGATGACGATCTTTTTTTTGCTGATTGGCCTGGAACTAAAGAGAGAAGTTTTAATCGGCGAACTCTCAACAAAACGTAAATTAGCCCTACCAGCAATCGCCGCACTTGGCGGAATAATCTTTCCAATTCTGATTTTCTTTTTGTTTAATTTTAATCATCCAGAAAACATGCGCGGCTTCTCTATTCCTGCCGCCACAGACATTGCTTTCGCTTACGGAGTAATGTCGCTTTTTGGCAAAAGATTTTCTAATTCACTCAAAGTTTTCTTAGTTGCGCTTGCGGTGCTCGATGATCTAGTGGCGATTTTGATCATTGCCTTTTTTTACTCGCACGACTTAAGCCTCGCTTACATCACTCTTGCTTTCATTGCTTTAATCGGACTTGGTCTTCTAAATTTTTTTAACTCCGCAAAAACCCATCTCTACCTAATTTTAGGATTTTTTTTGTGGCTGATGATTTTAAAATCAGGAATTCACCCAACTATATCCGGGATAATTCTAGCTTTATTTATTCCTCTACAAATTGGAAATAAATCGCCACTTTCTCACCTCGCTCACAAAATTTCTCCAAGCGTAAATTTTTTAATCTTACCACTCTTCGCATTTGCTAATGCCGGAGTTCAATTAAAAAAAATTTCTATCGATCTTTTTACCCAGCCCCTAAT
>CAMBFP010000125.1 GCA_945865745.1 Rhizobium sp. Q54
AATTTTTTTCACAGCTACGTCAATCCTAGGCGCGACATGCCTCAAGAGGCTTTCAAAATTCACGGAATCTCCGGTGAATTTTTACGCGACAAACCAATTTTTGATCACATCGCCAACAAGTTTTTAGACTTCGTTAAGGATACAAAAATTGTCATTCACAACGCCGCCTTCGACACTAAATTTATTAATTACGAATTAAAAATTATTGGTCTGCCCGAGCTCAATATGAAAAACGTAATCGACTCACTCACCATCGCGCGCCAAAAATTTCCCGGATCTCCCGCTTCGCTCGATGCTCTCTGTCGCAGGTTTAATGTCGATCTAACCAAAAGAACAAAACACGGTGCGTTACTGGATACCGAGTTGCTCTGCGAAGTTTACATTGAGTTGATGGGCGGCGCACAAACCGGCTTTGGCTTTGGCGCAGCACAAAAAGAAATGGCAAAAATTATCGCAAATGTCGACGCCTCTGAAAATAAAAATATCCTGACGAAGCGCGATTTTCGTACATCAGAAGACGATCTGAAGCTCCATCAAGAATTTATAACTAAGCACCTCAAAGAAAATATGTGGGGTTATTAAGCTCTGGCGGCTTCACTCAATAAATCGCTGGATCTACATAGCAAAACTTGCGCCTCGCTTAAAACTGATCGGGATTTTTTGATTGGTGCCGCGTCAAAAACTATCGATTACTACTGACCAAGTGAGATCTTCACAAACTCTTCCACATCGAGGCTGGCTTTGCCCACAAGTAATCCGTCAACGCCAGCGGCTGTCAAAATTTCTGCCGAATTTTGTGAAGTTACCGAGCCGCCGTAAAGTGTGAAAGATTTCGTTGCGACGTTCTTCTTGATAAAATCCATCATCTCGGAGATCTCCGCTATGGTTGGAATAGTTCCTGTTCCAATTGACCAAATCGGCTCGTAGGCAATCACTAATTTTGTAAAAATTACGTCTTGCGGAATTGAGTCAAGAAGCTGTTTGCGCACAAATTCCAAATGCTCGCCGCCGTCTCTAACTTCCTTATTTTCTCCTACGCAAATGATCGGAATCAATTCTTCCGCAAGTGCGGCACGAATTTTTTTTGCAACAATTTCATCGCTTTCAAAATGATTGGCACGCCTTTCGGAGTGACCTAAAATTACGTACTGGCAACCAACTTTTTTTAACATTGAAGCGCTAACATCGCCGGTAAAAGATCCGCTTTTTTCGAAATGACAATCCTGTCCTCCAAGCTTGATTGGACGGGCATTAACGATCACCTCATTCAATTCTTCTGCAGAAAAATCTTCAATTTTTCTACCGTCTTTTTGCGCCATTTTTTCTAGAAGCTGGAATCCATCTTCCATTAGTTCTGAATCAAGATAATCGAGCAAAATCGAAGGTGAACAAAGCACCATCTCAACATCTTTTAGCTGCTCGTATTTTGCAGAATAATGGTGAAAAAAACTGTCGAGCCAAGTATCGGCTTCGTCGAAATCATGATTCATTTTCCAGTTCGCCGCGATGATTTTCATGAGTTGTGAATTAAATGTTCAAGCTCTTCACCAAACATCTGGTAACGCCAGTTGGAGATAGCTTCTTTAAGATTTACTTTTTCGCAAACGGCTTTTTTTAGCTCAGAATTGGTGAGTAAAAATTGTTCACGAAAATTTTCCTGCGTTGAGATTTTTGCGATCAGCGCCTTTGCCTTGTTGATGGTTATTTTTTGTTGATCACTAACCGGAATATTTTCTTTTCTTTTTGGCAGTTCTTCTTGGTTAGTTAAAATTTTTGTGACCTCGGCAATCATTTCTTTGGTAAATTTTTTACCCAAATCTTTCGCCGCGAATTCTTCCGCAACCAACATTTCAATGCGCTCATCGCGCAAGAGATGCTGCCTTGGAACATCAAGTTTTTGCGCCCACTGTTCGCGCCAAGAAATTAAATTTTCGATTTGGAAAATTTGCTTCTGACTTTTGTGACGCAAAGAAAATTTCTTCAAAAGATTTTCTTCTGAATGCGTGAGCAATTTTTGTGTAAAAATCTCCATCTCCTCCGCATACCAATTACGACGATTTTTTTTGCTCAAAATGGCCGAGAGTTTTTCATAAATTTCTTCGAGAAAAAATACGTCGAGAAAAGCATATTTTATTTGCCCCGAACTAAGTGGGCGACGCTGCCAATCGCTTCTTTGCTGATTTTTATTTAACTGTCTTTTGAATAAAATTTCGACCAATCCTGAATAACCGATGTTAAAACCAAGCCCACAAAAACTCGCAAGAATTTGCGTGTCTACAATGCCGCGAGGAATTAATTTGGATTGGCGATTAAAAATCTGCAAATCCTGAGCTGGCGAATGCAGAATTTTAATAATTTTTTCGTCAGCAATAATTGCTAAGAAGCCATTTAGATCAAGGTTGATGAGGCAATCGATAATGAAAGACTCTTTAATTCCGGCAGAATTTTTTACCGCCACTTGGACGATGGAAAGAATTGGATAGTAAGTAGTTTGACGCGTAAATTCGGTGTCTAGCGCGACTAATTTTCTTTCATGAATTAGCGCAACAACGCGGTCTAGTTCTGGCTGCGAAGTGATGTAGAAATTATTTTTTTCGCTCACTGATTCTCGGCCCCTCTGAGTAAATTGGGTTGAGATCTGTTGAAATTTCACCGCGGCGAAATTTTTCCAAACCGAATGAAGCGATTGAAGCGATTTCAAAATTTTTGACTTCATCGGAATTTATTAAAATTAAAGGAAGGTTGGTTGCGAGCTTGAGAGTCCGCGCCACAGTAAGTCCTATGCGCGTTCCGGTAAAACTACCTGGGCCTTTTGTGGCAACGATCAAGTCTAAATCTTGGTACCAAATTTTTTGCTCACACAAAATTTTTTCAATCTCGGTAATTAGCAATTCAGCTTGTCTTCCACTTTCATAAATTGCGCTTTGGGTGAGAATTTTTTCTTCACTTAATAAGGCCACAAAGAGGTTGGAACCAGCGGTATCAAAGGCTAGAATTAACACTGATTAAAAAAAATATTTAAAAGCAACCCAGTCATTACGAAGGGAAAAGTGGAGCGAAAATCTAGTTTGTGTCGAGATGGATTAGCGCGCCACAATCGCAATGACGAGAAGAAAATTGATGGTTAGTTAATGACGTTTTTAATGCTTGGTACGTCGAGCGAAAAATTTGGAATCGTGACTTCAAAAACATCGTCATCATTGATTTTTTTCATATGATATTTTCCCATCATAATGCCTGATGGGTAACGTAAATGCACCCCACTGGAATATTGGTAAGCGCCTCCCGAAGCAATCACTGGCTGATCTCCG
>CAMBFP010000126.1 GCA_945865745.1 Rhizobium sp. Q54
TGAAGCTGTTGAGTCGAATGATTTTATCTGGCCCTTAATTCGCACGAAGCAGCAGTTAAGTAAGGCGCTGGAGTCAATAGAAAAACATCCAGGCATCGTTCTTTACACCATAATGCATGATGATTTAGTTGAAGATTTGCGCAAAGAATGCCACCGACTCAAGATTCCCTGCATCCCAGTTTTGTCGCACATCATCGCCGAATTTTCTAATTATTTGGGAATGCCGATTACTCATGCGGTTGGCCGTCAACACTTGCTCGATGGCGAATATTTTTCGCGCGTTGAAGCCATTAGTTACACGCTAACTCACGATGATGGCCAATCTGCCTGGGATTTATTTGATGCTGATATTGTTCTCATCGGCGTGTCGCGCACTTCGAAATCACCGACTTCAGTTTATCTTTCTTGTCGCGGTCACAAGACGGCCAATATTCCTTTTGTGTCGATCGAAACCATTCCACAAACAGTCTATGAATTAAAAAAACCTTTAATCGTTGGCTTAACAATCAATCCAGAAAAGCTCGTTCAAATTAGACAAACCAGACTAGCTTCGCTTGGACAAGAAGGCGAAACTAGTTACATTGATCTTGAGGCGATAAAGCACGAGGTTGCAGAGTCGCGTAAATTATTTTCACGATTACAATGCCCCGTTATTGACGTAACAAAAAGATCAGTCGAAGAAACCGCCGCAAGAATTACTCAGCTCCTTCAAGAAAAACGAAAAAACTAAATATCTTACCATGGCAACACATACTATTTTGATAGTTGATGATGAAGAAGTGCAACGCAAAGCATTCGGAAAAGTAATCACGAGCAACTTGGGCCATAAATGCATCGAGATGAAAAGTGGCTTGGAAGTGGTGGATTTTTTCGTTAATAAAAAATCTCTTAATAATGTTTCTTGCGCCGATGTGGATGTGATGCTTCTTGATCTTTCTATGCCAGATCTTGACGGCTTATCTGTTCTAAAACAAATCGCGCCAATTAAGGGTGACGTGCAAGTTATCGTGCTTACCGCGAAAAAAGATCTCACCCTTTCTGTCGCTGCTATTAACTACGGCGCGATCGATTATATCGTCAAAGGCGAGCGTGATATTTTTGCACGAATTACCGCTTCGATTAACAACGCAATCGAGAATAAAAATCTCAAATATCAGGTTTCACATTTAGGCAGAAGGGAAAGAGACCAGGTTATTTTTTCTGATATTGCCGGCAAAGGTGAGGCGATTTTAAAAGCGATTGAGTCAGCAAAAAAAGTCGCCAACTCAACCGTTCCAGTTTTGATTGATGGGCCAAGCGGCTCGGGAAAAGAATTGATCGCACGCGCGATTCATGGCTCTGGATCTAGGTCAGGAAAACCTTTCATCACCATCGAATGCGATTTGTTGCGCGCTGACGCTGAAGAAAAATTATTTGGTTCGGAAGGCTTTATTGCTGACGGAATGGTGAAAAATATTGGCAAATTGCGCGAAGCAAATAGTGGCACGATTTTCTTCAAAAAGATCGATGTTTTGAAGCCGTCACTTCAGGTAAAGTTATTAAACTTTTTACAAGAAGGAGAGTTCATTCCTTCTCTAGGAAAAATGCCGGTGCGAGTTGATGTGCGAATGATGTTCTCAACGACAGCTGACATGAAACAGTTAGTGTTAACAAAGAGAATTCGTGAAGATCTTTTTTATCGCATCTCTGTTTTCCCAATCACTTTGCCAAGCCTTAAAGAGCGCAGCGAAGAAGATGTCAGAATTTTAGCCGAAAATTTCTGCCGTGATTTCAGTATTAATGAAAATAAAAAAATCAGATCAATCAGTCCTGAAGCGCTTAGTCTTATCTTTAACAGCGATCTAGAAGATAACGTCAGGCAGCTTAAAAATATAATTTTTCGCGCCGTAGTTTTATGTGACGGTGACGCTCTTCACCCAGAGCATTTTCCGCAATTGCTGATCAAAGAAGGTGCTAACTTAACCAAAGCCAAAGCCATAGTTAAAAAAAGATCAGACATCAATAGTGAGATCATCGATATCTTTGACGAAGAAGGAAAATGCAAAACTATGAGCATGATTGAAGAAGAGATAATCAAGCGCTTGGTTGACATGCGTAGCGGCAATCTATCTGAGGTGGCGAAGCAACTCGACATTGGCCGCTCAACAATTTACAGAAAACTAAAAATTATCGAACAATGAGAAAAGTTAAGACCGCGATTTTTCCGGTTGGTGGATTAGGCACGCGCTTTTTGCCGGCAACAAAATCAATGCCAAAAGAAATGCTGCCGATCGCCAATAAGCCGATCATTCAATATGCTTATGAAGAAGCGCGAGACGCTGGAATTGAAAAATTTATCTTCGTTACCGGGCGTAATAAAAACGCGATCAATAATCACTTTGATCACGCTTATGAATTAGAATCGAAGCTCGATGAAAAAAATAAATCACAAGAGTTAGCGCAAGTAATGTCTTGGCTTCCCGATGCTGGGCAGATTGCTTTTGTGCGTCAGCAAAAGCCTCTTGGGCTTGGTCACGCCATTTGGTGCGCGAGAAATTTTATCGCGAAAGATGAGGCCTTCGTGGTTATCCTTGCGGATGAAATGATGCAACAAAGTCCAAATCGTAAGAGAAATTTTCTTGGCGAGATGATTGATCTTTACCAAGAAAAAGAAGACAGGGCGAGCATTGTCGCTGTTGATGCGATTGATATGCAAGACACCAACAAATACGGAATAATCAAAATCGCAGGTGAAGAAAGCATCACTGACATGGTCGAAAAACCTAAGCCAGACGTTGCCCCATCAAATCTTGCAATCACAGGTCGTTACATTCTTCAGCCAGAAATTTTTGAATATTTGGCAAAGTTTGAAGTTGGTTCTGGCGGTGAAATTCAACTCACTGACGCGATGAAAGCGATGTGTAAAAATTATCCCTTCTACTACAAAAAAATCGACGAAGTGCGTTTCGATTGCGGAAATGTTTTGGGTTATCTCGAGGCCAATATTGCCTTCGCCCTCGCTAATGGCGAGATCGCAGAGAATGTAAAAAAAATTCTTAAAAAATATTCATCATAACTTCCGCCATAATTCAACAAGCTCAGCATGAGTAAGATTTCATTCTGAACTTGTCGAAAGGTGTTCAACTTTTATCCAAATTATGAAAACAGCATTCGTCTTCCCCGGACAAGGTTCTCAAGCGGTCGGCATGGGAAAAGATCTCTACGAAAATTTTGCTTCGGCGCGCGAAGTATTCCAAAAAGTTGACGATATTCTTGGTGTCAATCTTTCAAAAATTATGTTTGA
>CAMBFP010000127.1 GCA_945865745.1 Rhizobium sp. Q54
AAAGCACAAAAGTATCTCTACTTGAATCAGCGATCTCCAATGGCACTTCAAGTATAATCCAATCTGCGGTGAATGGAGAATCGACGAGTGATACGTTGAAACACTTAGCGACAAATATTGCGGTGGGGGCGCTTAGCAATGCTGCAGCAAAAGAAATTGGAAATGCCGCACACCCAACCGATCAATACGGAAATTCCCTCGCTACGAGAATCGCTAAAGCAGAGCAGTTAGCTCTTCATGCCACACTCGGAGCAACAATTTCTTCATTAACCGGAGGAGATATTTTATCTGGTGCTGCGGCCGGAGTAATTGGAGAACTAACCGGAGAATCACTCCGTCCTTCTGTTGAAAATGCTTCGCTGAACAGACAAACTGCAATTCAATTTGCAGGACTCGCTGGATCTAGCGCTTCACTTCTTACTTCAATTGCAGCAGGAAGATCGGATGAGCAGACTGCAAGTAACATGTTCGCAGGGCGGAGGGTTGGGGGGAATGCGGCGGAGAATAATGCGTATTTTGCTTTGAGACCATTAAATGGCTCGCCTTGGCTTGGCATTTTTTCGCAAAATAAATTAGATGATTTGGCAAATATGGAAATAGCTCACGAACAATTATTTTTTGAAGATGCTCAGGGTGGCAATATAGGATATTCCAATGACAGCACTTTAAGAGAGGAGTCAGGATCAATATTGCGAGAGTACAGAATAACAAAATCAGGATTTGACGATGCTGTTATGCGGGAAGCTGTTAAAAATGTTCAGCCGAAACCCTACAGTTTACTTGGTAGCGGAAGTTGCCAAAAGTATAATTGTCAGGACTGGTCTGCTGATGTAAGAAGGGAGTATAACAAAATAGAACAAAGGAGATAAAGTGATAATGTTTGCCTCAGTCGCCCTCGTATTGGCGGCTATCATATTTTTAATTACGTTCAAAATAAAACTTTGGTTAAGAATTTTGATCGTAGGTACGTTTGTTATAACGACGTTTTTTCTGCTAAGTTATTTGATTAAAGATTTTGATAAGCCTGATGAAAACTCTAGAATAATTACCAAAGAAGAGATCAACGCTTGGAGTAATAATAATCCGAATAATCTGAGGGCAGGACACTAATTTAACGCTTCATTTAACGCTTCGACCGAAGATTGCGCTAAATTCTAAAATATTTCTTAACACTTCCGAGCGGTGTGGATGCTTGGTAAAAATGAAGCGATCACTCAAAATTAAATTTATCGGGATCTTTGCTAACAACCTAGATAAATTACAGAAATTTACTCTGATAATGCTTATAAAAGTCTTCTTTCTCTTTCATCTTTTTTTCAACAGATCCCTATATTTTTACGACAGCTAGACGCAATTTAATAGTTACTGGAATTCTTGTAATTGCGGTTATGAGCATTTTAATTTTAACTTGCTCAATTCTTTCTGTCTCATTTTTTGCAGTTCAATCCGCACTTAAGAATTAAACGTCGAGGTTAACCACTTTCAACGCATTCTCTTGAATAAAGTCGCGGCGCGGCTCAACAACATTTCCCATAAGAGTTGAGAAGGTTTGATCTGCCTCGTCATACTGATCGACTTTCACTTGAAGCAAAGTTCTGTTTGCGGGATCAAGAGTGGTTTCCCAAAGTTGTTCAGCGTTCATTTCACCCAAACCTTTAAAGCGCTGAGTTCCCACGCCTTTTTTACCGGCTTCGAGAATTATATTCATTAGCTCAACTGGTTTTTTAGTTGCTCGCTCTTCTTCGCCGCGAACAAATTTTACGGTAGAAGCGAAATCGTCGACAATTTGTTCGCTGAGTTGGGCTAGGGCAATGGCTTCAGGAAGGTCGAAATAGTTACGCTTCACCAGGTAAGGAGTTTTTACGCCGCGAGTTGATTTGCTGATTTCAAGATCGTCATTTTCAGTGACTTCGCATTTCCAGGTTACTTCTTCGTCGTAATTTTCGGCGAAAATTTTTTCAACTTTTGCAGTTAAGGTTTTTGCTTTAGTTGCATTGCCAACCCAGGCTTTGTCAAAAGCGCCAGCGATGGCAAGATTCTCGGCGATCTCAGATGAAACCACGCGAGACATGCTGTGAACCAATTGAGTGAATTTGCTGAGTTTGCTAACGAAATCGTGAAGATCTGCGCCAATTCTGTCTCCGGCCTTGGTTTTCAAAATTGCATTACTAAGCGCATTTTCAATAATGTAGGCCTGAAGAGCTTGTTCATTTTTCAAATAAACTTCGCTCGAACCTTTTTTAACTTTGTAAAGCGGAGGTTGAGCGATGTAGAGAAAGCCGTATTCGATGAGCTTAGGCATGTGACGAAAGAAGAAGGTCAAAAGCAAAGTTCTGATGTGTGAACCGTCGACGTCGGCATCGGCCATTATTATTATTTTATGGTAACGAACTTTTGATGGATCGAAATCTTGTTCGCCAATTCCCGTGCCAAGCGCGGTAATCATTGTGCCGATTTCAACCGAAGAAAGCATCTTGTCGAAACGTGCGCGTTCGACGTTTAGAATTTTGCCGCGAATTGGGAGAATCGCTTGGTATTTACGGTTGCGTCCACCTTTAGCTGAGCCGCCCGCCGAGTTTCCTTCAACGATGAAAAGTTCAGAAAGGGCAGGGTCTTTTTCTTGGCAGTCAGCTAATTTTCCTGGAAGGTTTGAAACTTCGAGAGCTGATTTTCTGCGGGTTAATTCACGAGCTTTGCGGGCTGCTTCCCGCGCTTGTGCTGCTTCAACCGCTTTACCGACGATGATTTTTGCGTCAGACGGGCGTTCTTCAAACCATTGCGCGAGTTTGTCATTCACTCCTGATTCAACGAAGGTTCTGACTTCTGAGGAAACTAATTTATCTTTGGTTTGTGAAGAGAATTTTGGATCGGGAACTTTTACTGAAAGCACACAAGTTAAGCCTTCGCGTACGTCTTCACCGGTTAGAACGATTTTATCTTTTTTGAAAAGTTTGTTGTCTGAGGCGTAGTTGTTGATTGTGCGAGTAAGTGCAGAGCGCAGGCCGGCCAAATGCGTGCCGCCATCGCGTTGACGGATGTTGTTGGTAAAGCACAAAATATTTTCGTGATAGCTATCGTTCCATTGCATGGAAACTTCCATGCTGATGCCGGTAGTTTTGTCGGAAGCTATCACGCTTAAGGTTTGGTGAGCCGGATTTTTGCTTTTGTCTAAATATTTTACGTAAGCCTCAACGCCGCCTTGGTAAAATAAAATTGATTCTTTCGGCTCTTCTTCGCGCAAATCTTTTAGAACAATTTTTACGCCAGAGTTAAGAAAGGAA
>CAMBFP010000128.1 GCA_945865745.1 Rhizobium sp. Q54
AGATCATCTCAACTGAAGGCGAGACGGTAAAACAAAAACATTTAACAAAAATAAAGGAGATCGATGACAGCCAAAATTAAATTAGTCACATCAAAATTTTCCCCTTACGGCCACCGCGTTGAAATGGTGTTGATTGAAAAAAATATTTCTTACGAAAAAGAGGTGATTGATTTGCAACACAGGCCTGAAAAATTCGTTAAAGACTCTCCTCTTGGCAAGGTTCCTTTGCTTTACGCTGATGGTAAAATTCTCTTTGAATCAATCGTGATTTGCGAATATTTGGAAGAAATTTTTCCAGAGAATCCTCTTCACCCTAAAAATCCGTACGACAAAGCTTGGCACCGCGCTTGGATGGAATTTAGTAACGGAATTCTCAATGAAACTTTTGGCATGATTCTCTCTACAAATCAGGAACATTTCGACATCAAAAAAGCCGAAATAATTTCCAGATTAGCCTTGATCGACAAGCATTTAAAATTCGGCCCTTACTTCGATGGAGAAAAATTTTCTTTGATTGATGCATGCTTAGCCTCCGCTTTAAAGCCACTAACTTTCATCGACAATAAATTTACTCTCGAAATTTTTGATCTTCATAAAAATGTCGCGACTTACACCGAGGGCGTTATTACCCGCGGATCATTGCATAAAGCGCTTCCATCTGATTACGAAGAAATTTTCAAATCTTATTTAGAGCGCAAGAATTCGCACCTGCTAACAATGAGTTTTTCTCTCTAAAAATAACTCAAAAAAGCACATTAATCACCGGCATTTTTATTTCTCATTTGGCTGAATTTTTATTAAAAAACACTGACTGAGAAATTTAAATCATGTGCCCCATCTTCAATCGTAGCGAATTCAAATTTTGTAACTTCAAGAAGTTGCATTAGATGAGGGGTAGGTTGAATTTCTCAAGGTGGCAAATCTTAAAAAATTTGCTTTGTCTTAAAGTAGATACCTGGCTTCTATTTAAGCCCTTTTTATAGCGATATACTGCGATTTTCCCTGGAGTTATCCGCTGTTATTGCAGTTGCTGAAGCTGCTGCCACCACGCCAGAAGACCCCCTTTCTTGCATTTCTCTTGCAAGCGTCTCTCTGGTTAGGGTTACGATTTTTTCCGAGACGGTAGCATAATTTTTATCTGCCAGAGTTTTTTGATCCTCAGTAAACTTTTGTGTAAGAGCTTCTCTATCTTGACCTTGCGTAATCTCTTCAAATTCCTCCAATCTCTTTGCTCTGTCTTGTTCGTAGGGATCGTTAATCGCCTTCAGCTGCTCTGGAAAGTTAATTTCTCCCCAAGTTTTGCAGTGAACACTATCGAGTAATAACTCGGCCAACTCTTCAGGTTTTTTTTGCAAGAGTGGTTTTATTTCATCGTGGAATTCCTGAACTCTTTCTGGTGTTAACCAGTTTACAATCGTTGCCTCGTTAGCAATCCTACCAGGAACTGCAAGCCAGGGTTTTGTAATAAAGCGTTCTGACAGAAGTTTTTTATGCATTTCTCTGAGTAACGCATTTCCTGCTTCGACCTCAACTGCAGAACGAGCAAAGTTTTTTCCAACAAATTCTTTAACCCGATCATTCACCAAAAGATGTTTCGCCGATTCCAATTTCTCTAACATCGTTGGTGCTGCTGCGATTGAAGATAAGGCGGATATTTCTGACCAACCGGCAACTGGTTGATTGACGCAACCAGCGAGATAAGCTGTAGCAATTTCTTCTACCTATTTGAGGTGGTTGGGGTTTTCTTCTAAGATCTTTAATGTTGGAGCTGTGGCTTGAAGAAATTTTCCAACTCCTCCTCGATCTTCGGCATCGTTGTCAAGAAAGCGCTGTAACAACTCGGTTGTATTTGGAATTGGGTTAGCTGCTTCAATAACATTACCTTCTCTGTATTTTGTAGCGATTTGTGCTAAGCGTAATTTTGCCAGATCGACTCGAGAGCTGATGTTTAAGTGATCTGGGCATCGAACGTTGCAGCCTCTTGTTTTTAGTTCGGATAATCTGTCTAGAAGGGCTGGTGAGGCGATTAGCTGGTCGTCGCAACCAAGACTTAAAAATATCAAAGCAGGAAGGCTCAGAATCTCCTCAGAAATCTCTTTTAGTTGGTCGTTGTGGCTAAGATTTAAAATTTCCAAAGCAGCAAGATTGCTAAAACCTGCGGGAAGGGTTTCTATATTGTTGTAGCCAAGATCTAAAATTTTCAAAGAAGTAAGGCTCCAAATCTCTTCTGGAAGAGATGAGAGTCTAAGTTGACGTAATGAAAGACTGGTACTTCTCTGATTCTTGGCATTAATAATTTCTTCCATCGCCTTAGCTCTTGATTCTGCTTCTTCTTCGGGCGCTAAGTCAACCCAAGCCTGAAGTCCCGTTCTAAAATCATCTTGAGGGGCAACTTGTGAACTACGTTGGCCAAGCATGCGACGTATAAATTCTCTCATAATTTTTTAATTATTTTTTGTAATATGGTCGTCTCTGATCCAGCAACCATTGCTCGAACAAAACCCTTCTTAGATTAATCGAGTAGTCAATAAATTGGGCAAAGTTGAAGCATTTTGAACAAGACTCTAGAACTGCGCCAGAGAGATGGGAATTTCTCGAGCTTTGGATTTTCTTGGCGGATGGATGATATTGAAGTTGGAGCAAAACATGACAGATATCAGTCGCACTTAGACAGGCTGCTGGTTACGGTAGTTTTTATTTCTTCGGCAACTTCTCAACATCAACTCTCTCATAGCTTTCAACATCATTCATCCAGCCTTCTTTCACTTTCACGAATAAAAATAGGTGAACCTTAACACCGGCGATTTTGGCCAGGTCTTTGCGTGATTCCTCGCCGATCTCTTTAATCATCGAGCCCTTCTTGCCGACAACTATGCTTTTCTGACTTTCTTTTGTTACCAAGATTGTCTGGCGAATTTTGATTTGGCCATTGTCGAGCACGTCGTAAGTGTCGGTTTTAACGGTGAGAGAGTAGGGTAGTTCTTGATTCAATTTCAGAAAAAGTTTTTCGCGCGTGATCTCGGAAGCAACGAAGCGCATTGGGGCGTCGGTAATTTGATCTTCGTCGTAAATCCATTCCGGATTCAGACATTTTTCGCTCAAGAAATTTTTTAATTTTTCGACGCCATCATTGGTTAAGGCTGAGATTGGTAGAATTTCTTCAACCCCAAGATCAGAGAGTTTTGCGAAGCTCTCTAGCAATAAAGATTTTCTTACCGCGTCGGTTTTATTTAACACGACAGTCATCGGTAAATTTTCTTTACGCAGGTCGGC
>CAMBFP010000129.1 GCA_945865745.1 Rhizobium sp. Q54
AAACTTTTTGAACCGGTATTAACCGTTACTACTTCTGCTCCGAGCAGCTTCATGCGAAAAACATTTTGCGCCTGACGCTCAACATCTTTTGCGCCCATGTAAATCACACAAGGCAAAGAAAAAAGTGCGCAAACTGTCGCGGTTGCTACACCATGTTGACCTGCTCCTGTCTCAGCAATGATGCGCTTCTTGCCCATTCTTTTAGCAAGCAATATTTGTCCTAAGCAGTTATTGATTTTGTGCGAACCGGTGTGATTGAGCTCGTCACGTTTAAAATAAATTTTCGCGCCATTTTCCCCTTCGGCCATTTTTTTAGTGAGTTGTTCAGCCAGATATAGCGGGCTTGGACGACCAACATAATGTTTCAAATAGTAAGCAAGTTCTTTCTGAAACTCAGGATCTTTTTTGGCTTTCGCGTAGGCGGCTTCAAGTTGCAAGACAGCTGGCATCAAACTTTCAGCGACATATTGGCCGCCGAATTGGCCGAAATTTTTTTTCATATTTAAGTATAGGGATAAGGAGTTAGGCGAACGTTGGGTGAAAGTTGAAAATATGCAAGACGAGTATGTGACCAGTTTCTTAGATCTTGGCCTTAGCGAGGATTGAGTTTAAAGCGACGCACTAACTTTTCTTTACCATTCTTGTGAAGGCTAGGATCAAAAAAAAATCACGCCGATCTATTTCTTTGTTTTTTCCAGTTGACATCCCACTTCACCTCCACAAATTTCCGTACTTTCCCAAATATTTCCTAATTATCCCGTGGCTTTATTTCTCTCAACCTTCACAAACAAAATCGACGCCAAGGGTAGGGTATCAGTGCCCGTGCAGTTCCGCGCGTCTTTGGTGAATGAGAGTTTTTCGGGAATGGTAGTTTATGAGTCCTTCATCAATGACTGCGTCGAAGGCTGCGATATTGAGCGCATAAAAAAACTTTCTGAATCAATCGATAATCTAGATCCATTTTCTGAAGAGCGTGACGCCTTTGCTGCTGCGGTTTTGGGTGGCTCTGTTCAACTTTCTATTGATGGTGATGGCCGCGTAATTTTGCCGGAAAACCTACTTAAAAAACTGAAGATAAAATCAGAAATTACTTTTGTTGGTAAGGGCTCAACTTTTGAAATTTGGGAGCCAAAGAAGTGTGAGTTGTACATGGCTCAAGCCATGAAAGATGCGAAGACTAAGCGCAAGTTATTGAAGGTTGCGAAATGAGTCATCAGCCAGTTCTTCTCAAAGAAGTAATAGCAAATTTAAAACCAGAAAAAGATGGAACATATCTTGATGGCACTTTTGGTGCTGGTGGTTACTCCCGCGCTATTCTTGAAGCGGTGCAGTGCAATTTATTTGCCATTGATCGTGACGAAAGTGCAAAAAAATTTGCTGAAAAATTAACAAAAGATTTTCCAGGCCATTTCGTTTTTTTGTCGGGAAAATTCTCTGAAAGTGAAAGGCTTCTAAATGAGCAAGATGCTCCGAAGCTAGATGGAATGGTCTTCGATATCGGCGTTTCTTCAATGCAACTTGATGACAGATCGCGCGGATTTTCTTTTGATTCTGAGGCAAAACTCGACATGCGCATGGATCAAAATTCTTTTCCGAGCGCTTTTGAAGTAGTTAACGAATCTAGTGAGAAAGAGCTTGCGCAGATCATTAAAGAATTTGGCGACGAGCCAAAAGCGCGACAGATTGCGAAAAAAATCATCGCTGCGCGCTCGGTAAAGCCGATTACTACTTGTCAGGAGTTAGCGCAAATAGTTCGCTCACTTTATTATGGTTATTCGAAGACCGATCCATCAACTAGAACTTTTCAGGCTCTAAGAATTTTTGTGAATCAAGAATTAGAAGAGCTCAAGGCTGCATTGGCTTCATCGCTTACTTTACTTAAAAAAGGCGGACGTCTTGTCGTCGTTTCTTTTCACTCGCTCGAAGACTCGATCGTCAAAAATTTT
This sequence comes from Rhizobium sp. Q54, assembly GCA_945865745.1. Taxonomy (GTDB): domain Bacteria; phylum Pseudomonadota; class Alphaproteobacteria; order Rickettsiales; family UBA1997; genus UBA2645. The sequence goes on from CAMBFP010000129.1 coordinate 1,947, forward strand.
CTTAAAGAAGAGTCGGGTTTAAGCCAAACATTTTCGCGCTATCAGCCGATTTCAGAGCAGCAAAATTCGTCCAAAAATTTTCATGTATTAACTAAGTCAGCAATTTCTCCGACTGCGGAAGAAATTGCTGCAAATCCTCGTGCGCGTTCTGCCAAGATGCGTGTGGCGGTAAGAATTTAACAATGAGCAATCAAAAATTTTACCTAACCAATTCAGCGTTAATTTCTGGAATCATTCTCAGCATTATTTTGATGTTTGTGGTGCAGTTCAAAGTTGAATCTCTGCAAGATGAAATCGCTAATGCTGAAAATGAAATTGCCTCTTACCAAGACCAAATTCAGTTTTTGGAAGTGGAGTGGGTTTATTTAACTAGGCCGGAAAGGTTGCGTACTCTAGCTACAAACTACTTACAAAATAACGGCTATGCCTTGGCGAGTCAGATTAAGAATGTAGATGATTTGGAAAAATATTACTTAGCGACTTACGAAAAAACTGAAGTAGACAAACTGGCTTTAGGCGATGAGAGTAAAGAAGCGCCAACGATTTCCTTTTAAGAAATTCATTTAATTTAGTCCCAATATCTATCACCCAATTCGGCTGCGCGCCTTTTTGTTGGGTGCTCATTTATCGCTATTCATGAATCTATTCCGTAAGAAAAATATTCACGATCTCCTCGAAGATAGTAAAAAAAATACCCTTAAGAAAACGTTGAATGCCACCGATCTTGTCATGATCGGTATTGGCGGAACTGTCGGCACTGGAATCTTCGTTGTTACCGGAATTGCCGCGGCAAAATATGCCGGGCCCGCAATCGCTATTTCTTATTTAATCGCTGCTTTGGCCTGTGTTTTTGCCGCTCTTGCTTACGCAGAACTTGCTTCAATGGTTCCTCTTGCTGGCAGCGCTTACACTTATTCCTACGTCGCAATGGGAGAGTTTGTTGCTTGGATGGTCGGCTGGATTTTGATTTTAGAATATGAGGCGGCGGCTTCAACTGTTGCCTCGGGGTGGTCGGGATATGTCATAGGAATTCTGAAGTCTGCAGGAATTATAATTCCTGAGATGCTCACAAAAACTCCTGATGAAGGCGGATTAATTAACTTGCCGGCGGTGCTCGTTATTTTTTTCATCAGTGGAATGCTTTATCGCGGAATGAAACAGGGTATAACTCTGAATCGTTTTTTAGTCGGGATAAAGTTGGTGGTAATTTTCATGTTTCTCATGATCGCAACTCCGCAAATCAAAACGGAAAATTTGGCAGACTTCATGCCATTTGGAGTCAATGGAATTCTGATGGGGGCCGCTGTAGTTTTTTATGCTTA
>CAMBFP010000130.1 GCA_945865745.1 Rhizobium sp. Q54
TTTCGTAAAATTTGCTCCAAACTTCGAAGAATTTTTCGACTTCATCGCGAGTATTTTCTGGCGCTAGACTAACGCGAATCGCGCTTGTAGAAAATTCTTTCGCAATGCCCATCGCCTTCAAAATTCTTGATTCCGTTGAACTGCCAGAAGAGCAGGCTGGGCCGGCGCTCACGCAGATTTTATTTAAATCGAAGTTTATTAGTTGAGTTTGTGCGTCGCAGTTGCGAGTGGCGATGTAGCTAGTGTTTGGAAGGCGCGCCACGTTATCGGCGAAAATTTTTGTATCAGCGCCAGCGATATTTTTGATTTTTTCTTCAAGTTCATCGCGCAATTTTTTTACGTTTTCGTAAGTGAAAATTTTTGCGCTGGCAATTTTACAAGCAGCACCAAAACCGGCTATTCCTGCGATATTAGTGGTTCCGGCACGTTTTGATTTTTCTTGCTTCCCGCCATAAATCAAAGGTTTGATGTCGAGACCTTTGCGTATTAAAAGTGCGCCAACTCCTTGTGGGCCATTTAATTTATGAGCGGCGATTGAAGCGAAATCGGCGTTAATTTTTTCGAGATCGACAGGAATTTTTCCAACTGCCTGAACTAGATCGCAGTGAAATAATCCGCCTTTTTGGTGAGTGAGTTTTGATATTTCTTCGACCGGTTGAATGGCTCCAGTCTCATTATTCACGAGCATTGCTGAGGTTAGAAAATTTCCATCCGTTGGTAGTTTTTCTTCTAAATCTGCTAGGTCAATCAAGCCATTTTCAAGTGCATTGATCTCGATTATTTCTTTGTTTTGTGGGCGACATTCGTAAACGGAAGAATGTTCAATCGCCGAAAAAATAATTTTTTTAACATCAACGCCAAACATCACGGTGTTAGTGGCTTCAGTCGATGAGCCGGTAAAAATCACTTCGTAATTTTCGGCGTTAAGTAATTTTTTTAATTCTTCACGCGCTTCTTCGACGAGTTTCTTTGCCTGGCGCCCGAGTTGATGATTTGATGAATTATTCAAAGGCAACTTGTAGGCCTCAAGCATTGCCTCAAGAGCTTCTGGAGCGATCTTAGTTGTGGAGTTGTTATCTAAAAAAATCATAGACTAGAGAGAGGAACTGAATCCAAATATTCGTAAATTTTATTTTCTAAACCGCGCCAAAGATGATGCGTTTTGCATTTGCTGCTGACCTTAACGCAACCTTCTTTGCTGCTACAGCGCGTCATTTTTACATGTTCGCCAATGGCCTTGATGATGTCGGCAACGGTGATCTCTTCGCGCTTCTTTCCTAGAACATAGCCACCACCCGGTCCTTTAACCGAAGCAACAATTCCATCTTTCTTTAGACATGCAAAAATCTGCTCGAGATAAGAAAGCGAGATTTTTTGTTTCTCAGAAATGGCTTGCAGCGAAATCGGTTGAGAGTTTTTTTCCTCCGAAATTTCAATGACGGCCATTACGGCGTAGCGTGCTTTTGTTGTGAGGATCATGTTTGAGAAATAATGTCCTACTTTTTTAGTCGGGTATTATTTTAACTCAAGGCTCTTGTTTTGGTTTTCTGGATTTATGCTTTCGCGTGGATATCGTCGAACACCAACGCAAAAAAATTCTTGTTGAGCTTACTGGATTCCCGCCTGCGCGGGGATGACTGGTTAAACTCTGCACTTTCAGCGTCATCCCCGCGCAGGCGAAGATCCAGGAAGGGTGAATATCATCGAACACCAACGCAGAAAAATTTTTTTGTTGAGCTTTCTGGATGCCAGCTTGCAGTGTAATGACTGGTTAAACTCTGAACTTTCAGCGTCATCCCCGAGCAGGCGGGGATCCAGGAAGGGTGAATATCGTCGTGTTTTTCTCTCTTGTTTGCATCGGCGCAACTCCAGGAAAATCTTGTCTGGTAAAATTTTTCTCAGCAAAAAAATCGAAAATCTTTTTGTAGTTGTCGCGTTCGGAATCGTCGAGGATGATTGATCCGCCTGGTTTTAGGGCGTCGATCGAATTAGTGGCGCTGAGGAATCTTTTGATTGAATCGATGATGATGAAGTCGAATTTTTTCCCATAATTTTTCGCGAAGGTTTGATAGAGGTCATTTGTTAAACCGTCTTCCATCAAAGAAAGTTCAACATTATCAAGACGAGCTTGTTGAAGCTCGATATTCAGCATCGCAAACCATTTTTCTCTTGTCTCAATTCCAGTCACTTGTTTTACTCTTTCGGCAAAAAATAAAGTTGAAGAACCGCAGCCGAACTCAAAAATTTCATGATTTTTATTAAGATTTTTTTTGAGAAAATCGATCGCGGGATAAGTCATCCAGGGCACTGGGTTACCGGCCTCATCCCTTATAATATCTACACTCATGAAAGAAATTTATTTGAATTATAACCCCTCGGCTAAATCTTGGCCATTCGAAGAAGCGCGCAGAATTTTTGACAAAATCGGCGGAAAAACTCCGTCAAAAGGTTACGTGCTTTTCGAAACAGGCTATGGCCCGTCTGGCTTGCCGCATATCGGAACTTTTGGTGAAGTTGTTCGTACCGCTTTTGTGCGTCATGCGTTTTCGCTGATTGCGCCAGAAATCCCAACAAAAATGTTTTGCGTTTCAGACGATATTGATGGACTTCGCAAAGCACCAGATAACGTTCCGCAGCAAGAGATGGTGAAAGCTAATCTGGGCATGCCGCTTACTTCCGTTCCCGATCCTTTTGGCACTCATGAATCCTACGGACATCATATGAACGCCCGCCTGCGTGGCTTTCTTGATGGTTTTGGGTTTCAGTATGAATTCATCAGCGCAACCGAAAAATATAAATCTGGTGCATTCGATGCGACGATGCTTCGCGTTTTAGAAAAATATGATGAGCTCATGGCGCTAATGATACCAACGCTTGGCGCTGAGCGTCAGGAAACTTACTCACCTTTTATGCCGATCGATCCGGATTCTGGAATGGTCATCGATAAGGGTGTGAAAGGCGTGAATAAAGCGAAAGGAACCATGATTTATCTGGACGGGCAGGGTGTTGAAAAAGAAGTTCCCGTCACTGGTGGAAACTGCAAGTTGCAGTGGAAGATCGACTTCGGAGCTCGCTGGTACTCGCTTGACGTTGATTACGAAATTTACGGAAAAGATCACCAACCGAATGAAAAAATTTATCGTAGTGTTTGTGAAATCTTGGGCGGCAAGCCTCCAGTTAACTTCACCTATGAAATGTTTTTATCCGACACTGGCGAAAAAATTTCTAAATCGAAAGGAAACGG
>CAMBFP010000131.1 GCA_945865745.1 Rhizobium sp. Q54
CCTTTTTTTTGCTCAGTTCCATCTTCATTAGCACCTTCTTTGGCGGCTGCACCTTGTAACTTTGACGCCCCCAATAAAGACGGTGATGATGAGGGCATAAGGTCGTTTGCTGCCATACCTTCACTTGCACAAGAAAGCTCATTTCTTACCTCTTCGTAAAGGGAGGAGTAATTTTCTCTCAAGTACACGTTGAGTGCATCTTTAAAATATCTACCAATTTGAGGTTCGAGTTCTTCTTCTGATAACCCGCTTACAACTCGACAGTCACGCAAAATTGGATCTGAGGCTTCTTTTAAATTTCCAGTACAATGATCAGAGATTATATCGAAAACTTTGTAAGATCTTCCCAAACCCTTTTCTTCTAAATCTTTATAATCTCCCTCGAATTCACTCTTTAAAAAAGTACTAAATTTTTCTTTCGAATCGTTGGCTGCTCGATAAAAAAGCAAGATTGCTTTTTTAAGGCCACCCTCACTTTTACTCCAGCTAGATATTAAGGATTCAGCATAGGGCTTAGTAAAACTGTCGAAATGAGCTTCGAGAATCATTTCTACGCTATCGCTAACATTACCACTTTCAGCTTCAGATCGAAGAACGGCCCCTCTCATAAGCCTTTTCCAGGTGATGAATTACCTTTCGCTTCATCTATAACTCTTTGAGCTTCTGTAGGTATTGGAAAATATCCTGATGGGCCTGCTTCTTTTTCTAGTCGTGAACGATACTCTTCTGATTCTTTGCTTTCTTTCTGACCTTCTTCTTGTCGAGATTTCTTAACAACTTCCCGATCTTCTGCGGCGGCTGCGGAACTCGAAGATGAGCTTGAGAGATTTTCAGCAGTTGCCCGAAGTGATTCATTGCTTGAAATAGCCTTGTAACTCATGTCCGATCGAGGATCTATAATTAGAGACATGGATACATTGAGTAAACGCTTTGAACCATCTACATCCTCATAACTTGCTGCTGGTGTTTCTATTGGAGATTCGCAAACTCTAAGTAGTGGCAGAAAAACTTTATTATTTTCATTGGCATCGGTTATTAGAAAATCTTGAGCATTAAAAATATCGCAAATTCCCGGTATGTTGTAACATCTATTGAGATGAGCAGAGCCAACTAATGCCAACCATTTCGATCCAGCATGTTGATCAATCACTTTTTTAGCATTTAGACTTAATATTGCCGCCCTCATAGGTCCACTTTTGTTAGATTGATAAGACTCTTCGGATTCTTCCAGCGGAATAACTTTAATACCATGCCGCTTAGCGGCTTCTACGATTTTTGTAAAATTATATTCGTCCCACTCTCCTGGATAAAGTTTTGATTGAAATTGCCTATCCAATCTTGCCAATCTTGCTTTTAATTCTTGAGGCATCTCTTCATTAAGTTCATATCTCTTGAGAAAAGAGGAATCTTCACGTTGTGATAAGTGCTCCATAAAAATAACTTTAAATCCACTTTCTTTAAAAAATTCCATGTTTCTGATTAGAAATTTTTTTGAAGCGACTTCGGAATGTGCTTCACCAACACAAATATTTCTTTTTGGTAATCCCTCCCAAGATATATGTTCTTTTTGTTGAGCAGTAACTTTTTGTTGAGCAGTAACTTTTTCTTGGACAAATCTCTCCAATTCTTCTTTCAATTCATCTAGCGGCGAAGCATGAAATGAGTACATCGGCGGTGGAGTTATTCTAGACATACGAAGTAAATAATTTAGTTATTAAATTTACCAAAAAATGGTTTTACCACATAGCTAATTATGTAGCGCCTTTTTCGTGCCACCTCTTTTTATTTAAAATTTATTTTTTCCAAGAAAATTTCAGTCGCTAAGCGATTGTCAAAGGAAGCTGTCCAAAATAGACTCAAAATTCGGAAAACTGGTTTTAATCATCGAGGCGTCATCGATCTCTACTCCGCCTTCCATCGTTAGGCCCATTATCAAGAAAGACATTGCGATTCTGTGATCCATTGAAGTGATGATTTTTGCTGGAGATTTTTTTTGCCTTGCTCCGCCCTGCATTTCCCCTTGTATTTCCCCTTGCACCTCCAAGTAATCGTCGCCCATTTTCGTTGCGACACCACATTTCTCTAGGTTCTGTGCAATCATTAGCAGGCGATTACTTTCCTTCGCTTTCAACTCGGCAAGGCCGTTCATTTTCGTGACACCTTTTGCATTTGCGGCGGCAACGGCAAGAATTGGATATTCGTCGATCATGCTAGCAGCTCGGTTTGCGGGCACTTCGATTCCTTTTAACTCACTCGCTTCAACAAGAATATCCGCAACTTTTTCACCACCAACTTCGCGCTCATTTAAAAAAGAAATTTTTCCACCCATTTCTTGCAAACTAGTAATTACGCCAGTTCGTAGCGGATTCACTCCGACATTTTTAATTACAACTTGCGAATTTTTTACCAGCAAAGCGGCAACAATAAAAAATGCGGCGGAAGAAATATCGCCGGGCACTGCCAGGTCTTTTGCATCAAATTCTTGCAGGCCAGAATAGGAAATTTTCTTGCCCTCAGTGGAAATTTTCAGGCCCAAATAACGCATCATTATTTCAGTGTGGTCACGACATTTTTCTGGCTCGATGATTGTCGTTGCGCCGCGCGTGGCAAGACTTGCGAGCAAAATACAACTTTTGACTTGTGCCGAAGCAATTTTCATTTCGTAAGCAATCGGCATTGCTTCTTTTGCGCCGATTATTGCGAAAGGCATTAGGCCATTTTGACGCGAAATTATTTTTGCACCGAACTGCTTGATTGGCTCAAAAACGCGACCCATTGGGCGCTTACGCAAAGAAGCATCTCCAGTAAAAAACGAAGTGAAATTGTAAGGAGTAACAAGGCCGGCAAGAAGACGCGCTGCGGTGCCAGAATTGCCCATGTCGAGCATATCGGCTGGCTCAGAAAGACCGGCAACGCCGACGCCATTTACTTCCCAAAAGTTTTCTGTTGGTCGAGCAGGAAAAATTTTCTGTTCTATCTCGCATCCCATTAAACGCAAAGCCTGAGCAGTGCGAAGAACGTCTTCACCTTCAAGTAAATTTGTAATTTTAGTTTTGCCCTGAGCAAGCGCCGCAAAAATTAAAGAGCGATGTGAGATTGATTTATCTGGGGCGACGGCAATTTCGCCCTTAAGAGGAATATCAGTTTTTTGTGAAAGTTTCACTTAGAGAATAGTCTTAATTAGATTTAGCAGCGGATCGATGAAAATCACCAAAGCAAT
>CAMBFP010000132.1 GCA_945865745.1 Rhizobium sp. Q54
TTTTTTGATCCGATCACTCCTTTTTTCGGCAAACCTCCACTTTCTTTTTGGGCGAGTGCAATTTCTTTAAAGATTTTTGGCGTCAATGAATTCGCGGGTCGCCTGCCTCATTATCTGGCTCTAATGCTAACTTGTTTTACTCTTTATCGCGCGATTAAGAAAGATTTTGACAAGCAAACAGCAATTATTTCTGTCGCAGTTTTATCCTCATCTTTTTTGTTTTACACTCTGCATAGCGTGATGACTGAGGCATTTTTACTGCTTAGCATGACAATGATTACGACTTCCTTTTTACCAACAATACGTGGTGAGCAGAAAGCTGGTTTTATCTTTTTTCTTGGTTGCGTGATCGCGATGCTAACAAAGGGCCCAGTTGGAATCCTGATGCCCTGCTTGGCTATTCCTGTTTATCTAACAATAACTCATGAATGGAAAAAGTTTTTTAAAAATTTTCCATTTATTTGTGGAACAATATTTTTTCTCGCTGCATCGGCACCTTGGTTTTTGCTTGCCGAAAAAAGCTACCCTGGATTCTTAGAATATTTTTTCCTCGGCGAAAACTTCGGCCGCTTCTTAAAATCTGGATGGGAAGGAGATCGCTACGGTAATGCACATTACGTACCTTTCGCCATGATTTGGGGTTATTTTTTAATCTTGGCAGCTCCGGCCTTATTGGCTTTATTGCTAAAACCAAAACAAGTCACGGCTACCTTTTTTAAGGAAGCGAAGCGGGATAAAATATTTTTATTTTTTACGATTTCCTTCTTGGCACCGCTTCTGCTTCTTACCTTCATGCGCAACATGATTCCAACTTATGCCGTTTATTCTTTGGCTCCATTTTCTGTAGTGGCCGCGAGAATTTTGACTAAAATTAAGTGGAATAAATTCGTTTATTTTCTTCCTTGCTCAGCGATTGTGCTCTACTCATTAGTAATAATCTTAGCCACAATTAAGCCTCCATTCCTGTCTGATAAATTGAATTACCAGGCCCATATTATCGACCAAATTCCTCAGAAAAATTTTCAGCTTTACTACCTTTCCGATAGCCGCCCGATCTTTACTCTTTACTGGAAAACTAAAGACACTGTTAAACTTCTCACTGAAGAAAATTTCTTCGAGATTATTGATTTAAAAAATCCTTTGCCTGGCTACGTCATCGGCGATGGCTATGTCTACGACAACCTTTCTAAAAAAGAACAAGAGGCACTTAAACTAATCACTTGTACCAACCAACGTAAGGCCTGCCTTTATGAACTTCTCTCCTAAAAAATTAGTCAGCATTGTTATCTCGGTTTACAACGAGGAGAAAAATCTGCTGCCGCTCTACAAAGAATTGATTAAGAACTTGGATAAGTGTTCACAAATCGATTACGAATTAATCTTCGTTAATGACGGTAGCGCCGACGGTAGTTTAGGAATTCTCAGTAATTTAGTCGTGAAAGATAAGCGAGTTCGCGTCGTTAATTTCGCCCGCAATTTTGGTCACGAAATCGCGATGACCGCAGGTCTTGATCACTCGCGCGGCGAAGCAGTGATTTTCATGGATGCTGATTTACAACACCCGCCACACATTCTGCCAAAGATGATTGAAAAATGGCTGAATGGCCACGATGTGGTGCTCACTAAAATCACAGTAAATGAAGATAAGTCAGCATTCCGCAACATGTTGTCGAAAGCATTTTACTGTTTGGTGAACTGGATTTCAGACGTCAGCATTCCAGAAAATACTCCAGATTTTCGCCTCATCTCTGGCGACTATGTTACTACACTTAAAAATATGCGTGAGAATAGTCGAATGTTTCGCGGCATGTTAAATTGGCTCGGAATTTTTAACGCTGCACAGATTGAATTCGTCGCGCCAAAAAGAGTTGCCGGAGTGACTAATTACAATTTCGTAAAATCAATGCGCTTGGCGATTGATTCAATCATTCAGTTTTCGATTAAGCCGCTACGAATCTCGATTTATTTTAGTATAATTTGCGCTCTTGCTTCGCTTTCATTCGGCCTAATAACCATCTACGAACACTACGTAGCTCACCAACCAAGTGGTTACGCAACAATCATTTGTTTAATCACTTTTTTCGCCAGCTTGCAATTCGTACTAATCGGAATCTTAGGCGAGTATATCGGCCGCATTCATATCGAATCGCGCGACCGCCCGCTTTATTTCGCCAATGTGATTGAGAAAAAAGATGAAGTTAAGAATTAACGCCGACGATTTTGGTATCAGCCCAGGCGTAAATAGCGCAATTGAAAAAATGTTTCGCGAAGGCCGCCTGAACTCTGCAAGCATGATTTGTGGCTGCGGTTATTTTGACGAAGCCGTTGCAATCGCCAAAAGAAATCCTGGCCTGGAAGTTGGTTTGCATTTCAATGCAACTGTGGGATCGAGCCAATTTAAAAATGGATTTTTGTCGCTATTTGTAATGTCGATTCTCGATAAAAAATTACTCCAAAAAGAAATCGAAAAAGAGCTCAGAGCGCAAATTTCTTTGCTCGAAAAAAGCGGAATTAAAATCACCCATATCGATTCACATCGACACATCCACATGATTCCAAGAATTTTTTCTGTCGTAGAAAAAGTGGCGAAAGAAAAAGGAATTGAGCGCGTTAGAGTTGTAAATGAAAACCTTCTTACAACCATGTGTATCAAGCATCCTAGAAGCTTTATATGGAATGGAGGAATTGTAAAATGGCTGATTCTGACAATCTTTCGATTGATGGGAAATATTTCTTCAAAGCGTTATTTCTTCAGCATTCTTTACACCTGCGAAATCACCAAAGAACTAATCGATAAAATCAAAGTTCCAAAAAAATTTCGTGATGCCGAAGTGGAGGTGATGATTCATCCTGGTGATCCAAAGATGGATGAGAAGATTGCAGAACTTGAGGAGAGAGAGCATCTTCTTTCGGCAGCGAGATCATCTGAAGCCTAGACAAAGAACTAACTAATTAATGATATTAATCTGGATTGCAGCGTCGCTTCGTTCCTCGTAATAAAGAAGAATTTACTGCTCAGAACCAATATTCCTTGGCCTACGATTTGTCTCCCCTCTTTCTAAAGGCACTACCCCTTTTGGAAAACATGAAATACCACCCCTTCCTTTATCCTCTAAGGAAACGCAGATGTATCCGGTTCCAGTCACTTCACACACCTCGTAATTCTCGAATCCGATAGAATTTCTTTGTAGATGACATTCAGCGGCGAAA
>CAMBFP010000133.1 GCA_945865745.1 Rhizobium sp. Q54
TTAAACCACCATCTAACGATCACGGGAATAATTCTGACCATGCATGACCGTCGCAATAAGTTGACTGAGCAAGTTGAGTCTGATGTTCGAGATTTTTTAAAAGAGAAAGTTTTTCGTCACGTAATTCCGCGCAATATTAAGTTATCTGAAGCGCCATCTCACGGCTTACCTGGCCTGATTTATGATCCAAAATCCTCCGGAGCTCAAGCTTATTTGGGATTAGCAAAAGAGGTTTTGAAGCGCGTAGAGATTTAATCCTCGCAGTTTCACATGAAAACTTTTTTGATTGGCCGAGGGTTTGTAAATAACTTCCCACTGAAAATGCCGGGATTGATCAAGCGAAGTTCCTAGGTCGATAAAAAACTTTCTAACCTTATTCCCCACTCTGAACTATCTTCCCAGATTCAAGACTCGAAAGATTCTGGAGATTGGGCGATATAGCCAAAGCGGTGGTAGTTGTTGCTTACGGACTGCTCTTGCAGGTAGTTCAATAATTCGATTCGACCTTGGTAAATAACGCTTTCGCTAATTACTGCCATTCCGCTTTTTGCGGCATGATTTTTGAGTGAGTTGGATTCGCTGCTACCAACAAATCTTACGCGCTTGAATCGCTCCATGCGCAATAGAAAATCTTCATTTTTTTCAGTTACAACAGTTGTGTGCCACAAAATCGCCGGAGAAATTTTTTCGATTTCAATTAGAAGATTTTCATTTTCTAGACTGACCCCAACTTCTTTGACGCAAAGTTTTGCTGCAAGAATTGCAAGAATTAGATCTTTTATAGAGGCGGAAGAGTCGGCTCTGATTGCGAGATCGGGTAGTTGCAAGAAGCGGGTGATATTTGATTGACCGGGAATTTTTTGGTAATCGATCTCTTTCGAAAAGAAGCTGTTATAAGAGCCAATATAATTTCGAAATGTCGGCAAAATGTTAAGCCTATCTTCTTTTATCATGTCTTGGGTGACGTTTTTTAAGTTGTATCCGTCAGTCTCGATGTCGCAAGAGGTATTGTAAGGGGTGGTTTTAGAGCCATTTTCGAAATCAAAGAATTGATAAATATAATTCAATCCTCCGGCCTTAATTCCGATTCCAAAGGCGGATTTATTCATTCCGCCAAAAGGTTGGCGTTCAACAACGGCTCCAGTTGAAGAGCGGTTAATATAAAGATTTCCGGCTTGAATTGAATTTTTCCACAAGAGCTGTTCATCTTCGTTCAAGCTTTCCAAGGCAGACGTTAAGCCATAGCCAGTGCTGTTTACCAAGTCGATACCATGCTCTAAACTATCGATTTTCATGATTGTTAAAACTGGGCCAAAGAACTCGGTGACGTGACTTTTGTCCCCCATTCTCGTGCCAATTTTTAGGCCAGGAGTCCAAAGAGTTTGGGCATCATTCAAAAATTGGGGCCTGAGAAGCCAGTGTTCATGAGGTTCGGTTTGAGTTAGTGCGTAATCCAAATCAGCCAAAGGTTTTCTGATCAAAGGATTAACCTTGGTTTTGTAATTCCAGGCGCCATCAGAAGTCAGGCTTCTTGTGGCATCAACAAGGGTGTGCAAGAATTTTTCATCTTCATAGATTTCTTTTTCCAAAGCCAAAAGAGAAGTGGCGGAGCATTTTTGTCCAGAGTTAGAAAATGCCGAGTGGAGAACATTTTTGATCGCCTGATCCTTGTCGGCAAATTTTGTAACAATTGTGACGTTTTTGCCGCCAGTTTCTGCAATCATTTTGACCATCGGATTACTCTTGATGATTGAGAGCGCAGTATTCGTGCCGCCAGTGAATACAATCATTTCAAGCAATTTACTTTTGGTCATTTCCATTGCGACCTCAGAGTTGAAGCTTGGAATAAATTGCAGCACATCTTTTGGCACGCCAGCATCCCAGAAGCATTTTGCCAATTCATAGCCGACGAAGGTGGCGAAGTTTGACGGTTTGAAAATGACATTACTGCCCGCAATTAAGCCTGCGAAGATTCCGCCGGCTGGAATGGCAAGAGGAAAATTCCAAGGACTAAGAACTAAAACATTTTTTTTCGCTGTGTATTTTACGTCAGGATTTTCACTGCGCATTACAAGCAAGCTATGGCTGTAGAAGTTGCCAAAATCGATTGCCTCGGTGATTTCTGGATCGCTTTCAATGAAGGGCTTTCCTGTTTCTAGAGCAATCGCGCCCATTAAGTCGCCGCGTCTATTTCTGAAATTATCCACAACTTTAGCGATGATTTCTAAGCGATTTTCTACGGAAAGATTTCTCCAAGAGGTATTCTCTGATGCGCAAGCAAGGGCTTCCCTGGCCTCTTCAACTGTGGCCCCATGGTAGAATCCGACGACTTTTCCATCGGTGCTGTGATCTTTAATTTTATGAGTTTCGTCGGTTGGCGCGATGTCCTTGCCATTGATTACTGCATTCACAGTTAGTCCGGAAATATTTTGCCATTTTTCTTTGATCCTTGCTGCGAATTCGCAGTTATTTTGTAGAGCAAAATCGGTGTCAGCCTCTGATTTGTAAGATTTTCCAAAGGTTTTTGGATCGGTTGAGAAATTTTCAGTCAGGCGATTTTGCGTGCGGTTTACGGCAAATTCATTTTTCTTTTTTAGATATAGAGACTCTTCGAATTTTTCTTCGAGCATCTTCAGATTTTCCTGATTGAGGCCATTAACGTAGCGAAGGTAGTTATCGCGCGAAGTGTTTTCATCGAGACGACGCACTAAATATCCAATCGCGCTGATAAAATCTTCTTTGCTGCCAAATGGTAAATAAATCAGCACGTTCATGTTGAATTCTTGCGCGAACATTCTCGAAACATGTTCAGACATGCCGCTCAGCATTTCAAACGTGACGAGGTTGAGTGTGCCGTTTTCTTTGGCGGTTAAGTAGATGTAGGCGATGTCAAAAAGATTATGCGAAGCCACGCCAATTCTAACTGCGTTGATATTTTCTTCTTCGAGAGCGAATTCAAGCATGCGCTTATAGTTCGCATCAGTCATTGCCTTGATTGAAAAGGGAGCCAACGCCCAATTTCTTTCATAAGTCTCAAACAATTCCATGTCCATGTTCGCGCCTTTTACGACTCTTACGCGCGCAGGAGCTCCGCCATTTTTAACTTTTTCTTTGGCCCAAGCGGTAATTTTTTGTAGGTATATGAATGAGTCGGGAAGGTATGCCTGTAGAGCGATCCCGGCAGTTAGGTTTTTGAATTCTGGTTT
>CAMBFP010000134.1 GCA_945865745.1 Rhizobium sp. Q54
GGAATCAATATGGGGGAGTAGAGCCAAAAAAAGCGGTTTGCTTAGTTATGAATTTTGGAAAATTAAAATCACTTCTGAATAGAACTTTTAAAAATTTCGGATTACTAACAAATAGCGGAATTATTTTGCAAAATCATGCTCAAGGAATAGGTCAAATTTTTTATCTTAATTATGGATTAGTAAAGTATGGTAATTTTGCAAAAGATTTTATTTCTCCAAATATTAGGCCAAATCCAGTAGAGTATTTGCACTTTAAAGATAATGGCTACATGGAAAAAGATGGTAAAGAATTAAGAATTTCGTTATTTGCTATAGGTATTGGTAAAATAGTATTGCCAAGTGGTCAATTATTTGATTTTCCAAAATCAATTCCATTTGAGTTTAACCTTAATCAAGCACTTAGTTGTGGCGCCATTTCACATATTGAAATAGCTGATAAGAATTTTCTTCCAGAGCTTTCCAAAGTTTTGGAGGAGAAAAAAGTGGTTTTGAAATTCCAGTTTAACCAAGAGTTCGAGAATGAGACAAAATCGCCGGATGCTATCGGTTGAAAAATTTCGATAAAATGCTGCAGAGCCTTTATTTTCAAGTATGTACTTCGCTGAAAAAAGTAAAGCTCAGGTGAAGAATAGTGAGACAAATTCTCCAAATCTCCGCATCAGCTTAACCTTATTTTGACCAGCAATATCAAGGCTCTAGAAGTTAATTTTGTTAAAGAATATTGAGTGATTCTCAATTTTAATTAGAAAAATCTGTTTTTTATCATCTCTTCCAAAGAATTTTAGACAACAAGAAGTATTCTCTAGTAAAGCATTGGCAAGTGTTGATGAGGATTTTTCTATGCTAGAAAATGAAGGATCGTAAGGACAATTTTTGAGGATAGCTTAACTAAAAATCCCCAAAAAGTTCGAGAATGAGACAAAAGTTACGCATGCTAGATATGGCGGATAGAGAGGGATTCGAACCCTCGATAGAGTTTTATCCCTATACACGCTTTCCAAGCGTGCGCCTTCAGCCACTCGGCCATCCATCCTTTTATTTTTTCAAATAGTTTGTCGCGTTTCTTCCGAATCAGTTTTTTTAAAGCAAAAACCCGTTATTAAAAATATTTACGTTTGTTTGGGTCGAAATTATTTTGAATGTCGCGATCAACCTTGTTTGCGGGAGTGCCACTGTTGATGATTGTGGCCTTGATGAAAATTACTGTTTCGGTAACTCCAGAGGAGCGTGACATTGATTTAAAAAGCCACCCAAGAACTGGGATGCGTCCTAGCAAAGGAACCCCGGAATCGGCGCTACTTGATTCATCTTTCATTAATCCGCCAATTATCAGAATATTCCCGCTCTGCACTTTTGCGGAAGTCTCAATTTCTCTTGAATTAATCACGGGCACCCGGTTCACGTACTTGTCGCCGTTTGTGTCTGTTAAATCTTGCGGTGAAGCCGGATCTAATACCCAGCTATTGAATACGGAAAGTTTTGGTTTGACATTCATCGTAATTTCTCTGGTCTTGAGATTGATTGATGGAGTTATTTCAAGCAGGATGCCTACGCTTTCTTCTAATTTAGTTGAGGTGGTTGTTTTGATTGTAGTAGCGACGGTTGAGGCAGCAGTGGTCTGAGTTTGTTCAACTTTAAAATATACCAATTTATCGGTAAAATTTAGCGTTGCCTTTTGGTTGTTGATGGCACTTATTCTTGGGCTCGATATTGTTTTAGCCGTGCCGAATTTCTCGAGTGCGGTCATCGAAACAGTAAGAAGTTCTCCTGCGGTAATCACTAAATTTGAAGAGCCTCCGGCAGCGTAGCCATTAGTTGCGGAAAAGGTGTCAGTATCGAGCTTCCCAGCCCAATCGATACCGGTTTTATATTCTTTAGTTAATTTAACTTCTACTACCTTTGCTTCAATTAAAACTTGAGCTGAAGCATATTTCTCAACATCGGCTAGATAATTTGCGACGTCCCGATGTTTTTTGTCGGAGGTATAAACTGCGATAATTCCAGCAGATTTATTTGAGGTGAATGGTGTTTCTGAATTGCTCTCAGAGGAGGATTCTCCAGATGCCGAGTTTAAGATTGCGGTGAGGTTGGTTTCAACCTCAGCCCACACACTTCCGTTAGAGAGATAGTCAACAAAATAATTTTTCATGTAAGGATTGTCGCGCTCAAAACGCAGCACGCCATTATTGTAAGAGTAGCGCAGGTTGCCAAGGGTTGCGATGCGATCAATTACTTCTTTAAGTGGGCGATTTTTTGCGTTTAAGATTATGCCACCAGATATAGTTGGATCGATATCGACATCGATTTTAACCATGCGTCCGAATTCAATCAGAACATCTTTCAGGGGCACCTGATCAGTGACTGAGAAAGAAATGACCTTATCTCCACCAACTACTGGCGGCGGAGGAGAAACAATTAATTTTGAAAGCTTGGGAATTGGTGTTTCTTTCGGCGATTTATTCTCAGATGCTTTTTTTGATTTTTTTTCGTCGTCACGATTTTTTAAGACCGTATCGAATGCTTCTTCGCGAGTGAGGCCCGTATCTAAATCAAACGGATCAACTCTTCCGCCGGAACAAGAGGGCAAGAAGATAGGTAGGGATAAAACTAGCGAAAAACACAAAAATTTTTTTGTTAGGCGAGCTAGTCTAAACACTTAATTTTGCTGGATAAATGGAGGTTATTTAGGAGGGAATTTTGATCGATTTTGGCCGAAGTTAGGGGGGAAGTTTTTTTAATCAACATGCTTTGTTTTTCTGTTCTATTTTGACGTCAAAACTTGCCTTTGGGAACTTGCTTTTGGGAAAGCTGTTTACGAAAATAAAAAAAATTATTTACTCGAAAGAAAATTCAAAAAACTTCAGCAAAAATGCTTAAAAATCAGGACAGAATTTTTACTAATCTTTATGGATTTGAATCATCAAATCTTGAAGCGGCAAAAAAAAGAGGCGACTGGAATAACACTAAAAAATTTCTCGATTTAGGTGCTGATGCCCTTATCCAGCAAGTTAAAGATTCCGGGTTGCGTGGTCGTGGTGGCGCTGGCTTTCCGACTGGAATGAAATGGTCATTTGCGCCAAAGAAAACCCAAGAACAAATATCTTCGAAAGAGGGTAAGCCGCATTACTTGGTGATTAACGCCGATGAATCTGAACCAGGAACCTGTAAGGATCGCGACATTTT
>CAMBFP010000135.1 GCA_945865745.1 Rhizobium sp. Q54
AGACGATGTAGCAAATAACTAGCACCGACAAGGTTGCGCAGCCGATTAGAATTTTATTTTTGTGATGACCTTCACTCATGCAAAACGTTTTAAGATCAGACAAGCATTGGTTCCGCCGAAGCCAAATGAGTTAGACATCACGACATCAATTTTTCTTTGCTTCGCTTGCTTGGCGACCAAATCAATATCGCAGCCTTCTGATGGCTCGTCGAGATTAAGAGTTGGTGGCGCAACATTATCACGAATTGCTTGAACTGAGAAAATCGCCTCAACCGCTCCAGCAGCGCCAAGTAGGTGTCCGATCGATGATTTAGTCGAAGACATTGAAAGCTTGTAAGAATGGTCGCCAAAAACTTTTTTGACGGAATTAACTTCGATCTCATCACCCATTGGAGTAGAAGTGCCGTGAGCATTTATATAATCTATATCTTCTGGGTTCATGCCAGCATGTTTTAAAGCCAACTTCATTGCATAAGTTGAGCCGCGACCAGAACTTTCTGGAGCGGTAATATGGTAAGCATCACCCGACATTCCGTAGCCGACAACTTCTGCATAAATTTTTGCGCCACGTTTTTTGGCATGCTCTAATTCTTCAAGCACAACAATGCCCGCACCTTCACCCATTACAAAACCGTCGCGATTTTTGTCCCATGGACGCGAACCGAGAGTTGGGTTGTCATTAAAATTAGTCGATAATGCACGCAAAGAAGCAAACCCGCCGATGCCAATTTCGCAAATCGCTGATTCAGCGCCGCCAGCAATCATAACATCAACGTCGCCATATTCTATCATGCGCGCAGAATCACCAATCGCGTGAGTGCCCGTCGCGCAAGCGGTAACGATTGCATGGTTTGGCCCCATATATCCGTATTTAATTGAAACTTGTCCGGAAGCGAGATTGATCAAACTTTGCGGGATGAAGAAAGGACTGATTTTTTTAATTCCTCTTTCTTTCATTGTGATCGAGGTTTTTTCGATTGCCGGAAGTCCGCCAATGCCGGATCCGATCATCACGCCAGTGCGATATTGCTGCTCTTCTCCTTCTGGTTTCCAGCCAGAATCAGCAATGGCTTGATCTGCCGCGCCCATCGCAAAATGAATGAAGCGATCCATTTTTTTCTGCTCTTTAATATCAACGTAACTATCGAGATTGAAGAGGCCTTCTCCGATGCCGCATTTTACTTCGCCGGCAATTTTGCATGGAGATTCTTCGGGATTAAAAATCGTAATGAAACCCAAACCAGATTCACCATTAACTAATTTCGCCCACGTGCCTTCAGCACTTGAAAATAAAGGCGTAACAGCACCAATGCCCGTTACGACAACCCGTCTTTTTTGTGTCATTATTTTGGAGGTTTATTTGAGAACCGAAAAGAAGGTGCGCGTCTTAGAGAAAGAAAAATTTTAGTCAATTTTGTGATGCGAAAAACAATCTTCTTAGCATCACTAATAGTCGCCAAAAATTTCTGCCGACGCGCAATTTGCTTTTGCCGATTTTCTTGCCGTAATCGTAGAAAATCGGAATTTCATCGAGTCGCGAATCTAATCTTGCCAATTTTATCAAGAGCTCACAAGTGTAAGTAAATTCTGGCTCTGTGATGAAATTATCTTTTTCTTTGGCAAAAAGTTTTTTCAATTTTTTAACGCTGTAGATGCGATAACCACTGCTGTAATCTTGCAATTTTTCGCCAGAAATTTTTTTCGCAGCAAAAATATTTTGCAAAAGGAGTGAGGTAGATTTGCTAATAAGTTGGCGATGAATCGGAAAATCTGACATCACGCTATTGCCGCAGAAACGCGACGCGACAAGCAAATCGAGAGAATTCTTTCTGAAATGTTTAAGCATTTCTCTAAGCTGTTTCGGATTGTGAGTATTGTCCGCATCGAGCGTAATCAACAAGTCATCCCCAATGGCATCATCACTATGATTTTTGATCACCTCAAGAAAGAGTCTTTTATAGGCAAGCCCCAATCCGCGCTGATTTTTTTTTGGCAGAACAATTATTTTATACGACTTTTGAAATTCAGCAATAACGCGCGAGGAGCCGTCAAACGTGCCATCAACGCACATAATAACTTCAAACTTCTCACCTAAATCTTTTAATTCACAAAAAAGATCAGTAAAAACTTTAGGAAGATTTTTTTCCTCGTTTAGGCAGCAGAGAAGAACTTTGATCAATTTTAAGAAATTAAATTTTAGATTCAGACACAATCCGAAATCTAAAAACAAAAATCAAAAATTTGTTAATCTCCAAACAATCATTCGACATTGTAATTATTGGCTCAGGCGGCGCTGGTTTAATGGCAGCGATTTCAGCAATTGATGCTGGCACAAAAAATATTGCAGTGATCAGCAAGGTCATTCCAACCAGTAGCCACACAGTTGCAGCCAAAGGTGGAATTAATGCCGCTCTTAGCAATATAGAAAATGATGATTGGAAGTGGCATGCTTACGATACATTAAAAGGCGGAGATTATTTAGCTGACAATGACGCCGTCGAACTACTTTGCCGCGAAGCACAAACGGCAATTTTAGATTTAGAAAAAATGGGCATGGTTTTCTCGCGCGGAGAAAACGGCAAAATTTCTCAGCGCGCTTATGGCGGCCAAACTACAAATTTTGGACAAGGCAAAATAGCCTATCGCGCTTGCTATTCCAAAGATAAAACTGGTCACACAATTCTTCACACTCTGCACGAACAAGCGCTAAAAAGTGGGGTGAAATTTTTCTCAGAATTTTTTGTAACAGATTTATTGATTGAGTCGAAAAATCAGTGCCACGGATGTCTTGCGCTAGATTTAAATTCTGGCGAGTTGGTGATTTTTTCTGCCGCAACAGTAATTCTCGCAACCGGCGGCTACAGCCAAATTTATCAAAATACAACATCGTCTCTGATCTGCACTGGCGACGGTTCTGCCTTAGTTTTTAAAGAAGGTTTGCCGCTGCAAGACATGGAGTTCGTACAATTTCATCCAACCGGAATTCAAGGTCGTGGATTTCTTGTAACGGAAGCTGCACGAGGCGAGGGAGGCTATCTAGTAAATTCCTCTGGCAAGCGTTTCATGCAAAATTATGCGCCAAAAATGTTGGAGCTTGCCTCGCGCGATGTGATCTCGCAAGCAATGGCTACA
>CAMBFP010000136.1 GCA_945865745.1 Rhizobium sp. Q54
AAGATTGAAAATCAAGAAAAAATCTTCCCAAAAAAACTCGGGGATTTTTTTTAAAAAATTCTTTTAAGGCAATTCTTTCTGACTCTAATTTTGGTTGAGGTGAGTTATTCAGGGATTTTAAACAGAAGAAGGAGAGGGCGGCCAAAGTTGCAGAAATAGCAAATGATAAATAATGATCAGCGCCACTAAACTTTACTATTACTGGCCCAAGTGCAATACCGGCAGAAATCAACATGCTGAAAATTCCAAGAGCTATGCCGCGCTGATCATTTCTTAAAAGCATGTTAAGCCATGATTGGCGGGTGATTACGTATATGAACCACATCGCGCCCATCAAAAATGCGAGTGCACCCCAGAGATAAAAATTTTGGTAGAAATAGATTATTAAAATAATGGAGGCGTAAGTGAAGCATGCTAAGCGCAGAGCCCTCATTATTGTCAGTCGCGCTACAATTTTACTCAAAAAGAATGACATTAAAATTCCGCCAAAGGCATCCAAGGTGAAGGCAAGTCCAATATTTTTAGTACTGACTCCGTGCTTGTTGAGAATGGTGGGAAAGGTAACTAAATTAATTCCCATCGCCATCGCAAAAAGCACGACGCTGAGAAATAAAAAATTAAGCTCGCGTGAAAATTTAAAGTTTTGCAGCATTTCTGATTTTTACTTAAATAAATTATTTTTTATGAAGTTGTAAATTACCCAATGCTTTGCGCCTGTGTCATTTGTGATTTTTGATTGGCGATTTACTCTCATTAATGTTCGTCACTTTGAACAGAGCGAAGAAATCTAAAATTTATATTTTAAATAGATTGCTTCGCTGTAGTCGTAATAACGAGCTATAAATCTTAAATCCCAAATTAATGAGCAAGACTCCTTTGCTTGATCAGATTCATCTTCCTGCTGATCTAAAAAAATTATCGCGTGAAGAGATAAAAAAACTTGCCGGCGAATTACGTTACGAAACAATTTCTGCAGTCTCGAAAACTGGCGGACACCTAGGTGCTGGGCTTGGTGTGGTTGAGTTAACTTGCGCGTTGCATCAAGTTTTTAATACGCCGCATGATAAGTTGATTTGGGATGTTGGGCATCAAGCCTATCCGCATAAAATTCTCACTGGTCGACGTGAAAAAATGCGCACAATTAGACAGCCAGAAGGGCTTTCTGGATTCACCAAAAGAACGGAAAGTGAGTTTGATCCATTTGGGGCAGGGCACAGCTCTACATCAATCTCCGCAGCGCTGGGCATTTCAGTTGCAAAAAAATTTAAGAAAGAAAAATCGCATGTAATCGCAGTGATTGGCGATGGCGCGATGTCTGCCGGAATGGCCTTCGAAGCCTTGAATAACGCGGGTGCACTTGAGGATAAATTTTTTCTCGACAATCGTTTAATCGTAATTCTAAACGACAATGACATGTCGATCGCGCCCCCAACTGGAGCGCTTTCGCATTATTTCTCTCGTGCGGCTTCGTCGAAATCTTACTTAAAAATTCGCGATGTTGCTAAAAAACTTCCTGATCGTCTTTCGCATTTTTCTCGCAAGTTTGAGAAGGCGGCGAAGGAATGGTGGATGGGCGGAAATATCTTTGAAGAGTTAGGATTTTACTACATTGGCCCGATCGACGGCCACAACCTAGACGTGCTAATTCCGATTTTAGAAAATATTCGCGACAGCAAATCTACCGATCCAATTCTTATTCACTGTGTTACCCAAAAAGGCCGCGGTTATGTTGAGACGATGCAATCTGACGACAGATTACACGCGGTGGCAAAATTTGATGCCGCCACGGGAGTTCAGCACAAAACAGTCGCACAATTTCCGAGTTTCTCAAAAATTTTTGGTAAACGTCTCGCTGAACTTGCAAAAAAAGATGAAAAGATTTTAGCAATTACCGCTGCGATGCCTTCTGGCACCGGTCTTGACGTCTTCGCTAAAGTTCATCCAGAAAGAATGTTTGATGTTGGAATTGCCGAGCAACATGCAGTCACTTTTGCCGCTGGCCTTGCTACTGAAGGCATGAAGCCCTACGCAACAATCTATTCAACTTTCTTGCAACGTGCTTATGACCAAGTTGTTCATGATGTTGCTGTGCAAAAATTACCAGTTCGCTTTGCGATTGATCGCGCCGGTTTCGTTGGCGCTGATGGCCCAACTCACGCCGGTTCGTTCGATATCTCCTACCTAATTAATTTGCCCGATTTTGTTTTGATGGCCTCTGCCGACGGACAAGAATTGGTAAAAATGATCAACACCGCAAATTCAATTAATGACCGCCCATCCGCTTTCCGTTTTCCTCGCGGTGAAGCAACCTCTGAAATAAATTTTTTCGATGACGAAATTTTAGAAATAGGAAAAGGTCGTTTGATTCAACAAGGCAGTAAAGTTGCAATCATTTCTTACGGTTCAATTTTAAGTAATGCCATTGCCGCCGCAAAAATTTTTGAAGAATCGCAAGGCTTAAAAATAACTGTAGCCGACGCAAGATTCGCCAAACCTCTCGATGAAAAATTAATCACCAACCTCGCCAAAAATCACGATTTGTTGATCTCAATAGAAGAAGGCGCCATCGGCGGATTTGGTTCGGCTGTAACGCAATTTTTATTAAACTCAGGATTGATGGACCAAAAAACTTTTAAATTTCGCTCGCTCGTCATGGCCGATAAATTTATCGAACAGAATAAAATTGATGAGATGCAGGAAGAGTCGGGAATTGGGGTTGAGTCAATTTTGGAATTGGTTCGATCTTTTAAGATTTAAGTTCGCGATGAACTTTTCTGGATTTCGGATAAGCGCTATGCTTTAGAAACAATCATCGCAAGAGCGATAATTCAGAAATATTTAAAAAGATGAAAAGGCTTTCCCTAATTTCTCAACTGCCTCTTCCACTTGTTTAGAAGTGATGTTCAAAGGTGGAAGTAAACGGATCACATTATCACTAGCCGGAACTACTAATAGACCTTGATCTATAAGCTTCTGAGTCATCTCAGTATTCATAATTTTTTCGTTGATTTTGATTCCGAGCATTAGGCCGACACCGCGGATTTCGTCGACGAT
>CAMBFP010000137.1 GCA_945865745.1 Rhizobium sp. Q54
GTGTTGATTTTTGGTCGCGCTACCTCGGTTGAGCTTGAAGTTACACAGGTAGAAAAGGGCGAAAAATAGTTTTTTGGTTCGGTATTTTTTTATCTAGCGGCGTTCTAAATCCTTTTCTTGATTGAGATTCTTTTCGTTCTCTTTTTTGACCTCTTCTTCCAGCTGTTCTTTAGTTAAATCAGATCTTAATTCTGACACATTTGGCACTCGATGCTCATTGCCGTGAATATCCACAATCACTGTTAAATCATCTTCTAGCTTAGCTTTTTCTTCGGCGATTCCGCGACTTAATTCGTGCCTTAAATCATCGACGCCAAATTCTTTTTCCATTTCTTTTAAGCTGGTTTTGAGGTGGTAATACCAATGCTTGGCGCGGTAAAAAATCTTGCCAAAAAAATGCGCGATTTCGGGCAAATCGGCGGGGCGTACGAAGATTAAAATTACTAAAAAAACGACGATTAATTCTGCGAAAGAGAAGCCAAACATTTTGTGAAATTTTATTTTTTCTGGATTACCGCTTTCACAGTATTCCCGCGAAAAAGCCTAACCAAATCTTCCGGTAATGTAATCCTGCGTTTGCTGATTACTCGGATTAGTAAAAATTTTATCAGTGGTGTCAAACTCAACAATTTTGCCCATGTTGAAGAAGGCAGTCCTGTCGGAGATGCGCGCGGCTTGCTGCATTGAGTGAGTAACAATAATGATCGTAAAATTTTCTTTAAGTTCGTCGATTAGTTCTTCAATTTTTGCAGTGGCAATTGGATCAAGCGCAGAGCAAGGCTCATCCATTAAAATAACTTCCGGCTCAATCGCAATTGTGCGAGCGATGCAGAGGCGCTGTTGTTGTCCGCCAGAAAGCCCGGTTGCTTGATCATTCAGGCGATCTCTTACTTCTTTCCACAGGCCAGCGCGAGTTAAGCTTTTTTCGACAATCTCGTTGAGCTCAGATTTATTTTTGAAGAGTCCGTGAATTCTTGGGCCGTAAGCAACATTTTCGTAAATCGATTTCAGAAATGGATTTGGCTTTTGAAAAACCATTCCAACGTGAGCGCGAAGCAGCGTTAAATCTAAGTCTTCGCGGTAAATATTTTCTCCATCCAAAGTAATTTCGCCGTCAATTTTGCAGCCATAAATCGTGTCATTCATCCGATTAATGCAGCGTAAAAAAGAAGATTTTCCGCAGCCGGATGGGCCGATTAGCGCAGTAACCTCGCGTTCTTTGAAATCGAGATTAATGCCAAATAGCGCTTGTTTTTGGCCGTAAAACAAATTGACATTTTTTGCTGAGATTTTGCTGCTCATCGCTTGAATTACTTGGGTTGGTAAGAAGAGTGCAAAGTAAAAATAAATTCACGAAATGCAAAGGATCAAAAAAATTATTCCACGTTCGCTTTACGGCAGATTTTTGCTAATCATTACACTCTCTGCATTAATCGTGCAGTTGGTTTCAATTTATGTTTTTTACTACACGCATCTTGACGTAATCAGCAAGCACATGGCGCGAAGTGTGGTTGCGGAAATGGTTTTTATTAAAAAATCTTACAACAAACCGGGTTACGAAAAATTGTTGCGCGAGCTTTCAGAGGACACAGGAGTTTCTTTTTCCTTGGAGGCGAGTCGTCGTTTAAAGAAAAATAAAATCGCCGATTCGGCCTGGAAAAAAAGTTGGGCTTACCAGCTAGTTGACCCACTGATTGATCCGTATAATCGCCTAAAATCTGAACTTGAAGAACATCGGCTCACGCCTTACGAGATCTACACCAATCCCGAAAACGCTAGTCTGATTGTTGTGCGCGTGCAAAGTTCGAGCGGCATTATTTCTTTCGACGTGCCGATTAAAAAAATCACCAGTTCGAGCGCTTACGTTTTCACTTTTTGGATGATTTTAAGTGTCGTGATTACTTCGTGGATTTCGATTATTTTCTTTCGCAATCAGATACGCTCAATTCGTATTTTAAACGAT
This sequence comes from Rhizobium sp. Q54, assembly GCA_945865745.1. Classification (GTDB taxonomy): domain Bacteria; phylum Pseudomonadota; class Alphaproteobacteria; order Rickettsiales; family UBA1997; genus UBA2645. The sequence continues at coordinate 1,964 of CAMBFP010000137.1, forward strand.
GCTGCAGAAAAATTTGGACGCGGGCAAGACGCGCCAGACTTGAGGCCGTCCGGCTCTGAAGAAGTGCGTTCACTGACAATCTCTTTTATTAAAATGAAAGAACGAGTAACTCGCCAAATCTTGCAACGCACCGAAATGTTGTCGGCAGTTTCGCATGATTTACGAACCCCGCTCACTCGAATGACATTACAGCTCGAGATGATGCCGCCCTCTGAAGAAGTTTTCGATTTAAAAAAAGATGTCTCCGAAATGGAGAAGCTTGTTGGGGAATATTTAGATTTTGTGCGTGGCGACGATCGCGAAAAAATTAATTTGGTGAAGATTAAAAGATTTCTGCAGGAGGATCTAATCGACTACTACGCGAAGATGAATCACAACATTGGCGGCGATATTTTTCTTAATGAAGAGATTCAAATCCCGCTAAAAAAATTAGCTTTAAAACGCGCTCTGAAAAATTTAATCAACAATGCTTTCAACTACGGAAAAAACGTTGAACTCGCCGCTCGCGTTTCAAAAACTAATTTGATTTTAATGATTGACGATGACGGCCCGGGCATTCCTGTGGATGAGCGCGACAATGTTTTTAAACCCTTCTACCGCCTCGACAATTCGCGTAATTTAGACCAACAAACTTCTTCTGGTGGCTCAGGTTTGGGGCTCGCAATTGCGATGGATGCGGTGACCTCGCAAGGTGGCAGAATCAAACTTTCCGATTCGCATTTAGGCGGGTTGCGGGTAATGATTTTTATTCCGATTTAATTTAACCCGGATCCTTCATTGCTAGGTTAAATTTCGGTGTCTTGTTCGTCATTCCCGCGAAAGCCTCTTCTTCGTCATTCCCGCGAAAGCGGGAATCTAGGAAAGTTCCAGCGCGTTTTGATCCTTCCTGGATCCCCGCCTGCGCGGGGATGACGGGACGATTAAGTGCAACGTCATCAAATCCTGGATCCCCGCCTGCGCGGGGATGACGGGACGAGTTGGGTTAAATGACGGGACGAGTTGGGTTAATAAACTTCAACTTTTTCGATTTATTGATTTCGGATCTTCCCCCCGTCATTCCCGCGAAAGCGGGAATCTAGGAAAGTTCCAGC
>CAMBFP010000138.1 GCA_945865745.1 Rhizobium sp. Q54
CGGCTTCGCGCATTGCAAATAATAACCTGACGGTTCTTGTCGTGCAGACGCTTGTGATGCATGATGATGTTGTCGGTGAACCTACGGCGTTTTCTGTTGACGAGTTTGCGCATTGCGCCGCGACTTAATCCGCGCCTATGAGTAATGCGGCGAATTTGGCTGTACAAAACATGCGCCAAGGTGTGTCCAGCAATCTCATGTATCAAAGCGGGGTTAGCGCTAATTAGGCTGGTCACATCAAGCGTCATCATGCCAATTGGGGGCAGACTAATGATTGGGGGCAGACTAATGAATGTCACGATTTTTGTAGGAGGTTGAAATTAAAACACAGATTCGCGGCGTTCTAGGCAAAAGCCTTTATTTGCCAATACAAAAACGTGAGAAGATCGCATCGAGAATATTTTCAACACCAACATCGCCAATTATTTTTCCGATCTCACGCGCCGTGAGACGTAAGTCCTCGGCAGCTAATTCAATATTTTTTTCCAGAGAAAAGCTCTGTAAGTTTTTGACACATTCTTGCAATGCGACGCGATAACGCTCTTGGGTGATTAGTGGGGAAGTTTGTTTTGGTACGAGTTCAAGAATTTTTTCTTCAAGTTTGGCGAGAAGCGCTGAAGTGTTACCATTTTTTGACAAGCTCAGCATAACAGATCCATCGCTGCGATCTTGGCCAATCTTGGCGTCAAGAAGATCAATTTTATTTGTGACTAAAATCGTATTTTCATCAATCAAATCCTGGCGCAAAATCGGATTAGTCGCGTCGAGAAGAAAAATTTTAATGTCGGCCAAGGCCGCTTTCTGCAAGGCGCGACGAATTCCTTCTTTTTCAATCGGATCGTCAGTTTCGCGCAAGCCGGCAGTGTCGGAAATTCTGACGGGCACTCCTGCAATCGACAAATGAACTTCAACAACGTCGCGAGTTGTGCCGGCAAATTCTGAAACAATTGCCACTTCACTTTGCGCTAAAAAATTAATCAGACTCGATTTACCAACATTAGGAGCGCCAATGATGGCGAGGCTTAAACCGTCTTTAATTTTTTGACCAATTTTTTTGTCGTCGAGATGTTTGGCGATTTCTGCGCTTAAATTTTTTACGTCTAGCTCAACTGCATCGACAATATTTTGTGGTAAATCTTCGTCAGGAAAATCAATTGCTGCTTCAATGCGCGCGGTAATTTCAATCAAACGAAAACGCCAATCTGCGTAAATCGTGCCAAGTACTCCCTCCAATTGCTGCAAGGCTTGGCGGTGTTGCGATTCAGTTTCAGCAGCAATTAAATCTGGAATTGCTTCAGCTTGAACGAGGTCAAGTTTTCCATTCAAAAAAGCACGTTTAGAAAATTCACCCGCTTCGGCAAGGCGACAATTTTTTTGCGCAGAAAGAATTTCGAGAATTTTTTTAAGAATGAATGAAGAGGCGTGAATACTGATTTCGGCAACATCTTCGCCAGTAAAACTTGCGGGTGCAGAAAAAAAAGAAATCAGCGTTTCGTCAATTATTTGTGAATTTTTTGGGTCGAGAATTTTTTGAAATGAAATTTTCTGATGTTGTGGGGCGCCTTTAAATCCAAGGGTTTGCAGACATTCTCTAACTTCTGCTCCAGAAATTCGAATCACCGAAATTCCAGCGCGAGACGGAGAGGTGATTGGTGCGAAGATGGTTTGCATTTAATTAATTTGAGAAATTTCCGAGCCATTCCCGCAAAAAAAGGGAAGGGGGCAGAGGGGTTAGTCATTTGCTCCGAGATTGTTGTCTTGGATTTCGGCTTTTGCGAAGGTAAAAATTTGAGAAAAATTGAATTTTGAGCACGGTGCTCAAAATTGCCTTTTGCCAAGCAAAATCAAGGGCTAGATAAAAATTTTTACGGAAAAAGTGGAGCTAATTCGAGACCTTCTTTTTCGTCAAAGCCAAAAACAATATTCAGATTTTGCACCGCTTGTCCTGACGCACCTTTGCAGAGATTGTCGATTACCGAAACTAAAACTGCTCTGCCACTAGTTCGGCCTTGCTTTGCCGTCATTACGCAGAAATTGGTGCCGACTACATCTTTAATGTTCGGCTCGCCTTTAATTAGGCGCACGAAAGGCTCGTCGGCATATTTTGTTTCGAGGCAATTTTGAATGTCTTGCAGAGAAAATTTTGGATTAATTTTGACGTAAATTGTCGAAATAATTCCCCTGCTAATCGGCAATAAATGCGGCGTAAAATCGATTTCAATTTTACTTTTTGCCGCTTTGCCAAGCTCTTGTTCAATCTCGCCAATATGTCTGTGCGTGCCGATGGAATAAGCCTTAACCGATTCGTTAACTTCACAAAAAAGATTTCCCTGTTTTAGCGATCTGCCCGCACCAGAAGTGCCGGATTTTGAATCAATAATAATGTCGTGAGTGTCGATTAAATTATTTTCGAGAAGGGGAATAAGTGGGAGTAAGGCGGAGGTTGGGTAGCAACCTGGGCAGGCAATCAAACTCGCCTTTTTTATTTTGTTTCTGTGAATTTCGGAAAGTCCGTAGACCGCTTGCGGCTGTAAGTCTTGAGCGATGTGCTCATGCTCGTACCATTTTTGGTAATCGGCAGGATCTTCTAATCTGAAATCAGCAGAAAGATCGAAGATTTTTAAATGCGGATTTTGTGGAATTAGTTTTTTGAAAGTTTCTTGCGAAGTCGTGTGTGGCAAGCATCCGAAGACAGCATCGATTTTGCTGAAATCGATTTCTTCAAGTTTTTTTACGTCGGGAAGATTGTAGTGAGTGAGGTGCGGATAAAGTTGTTCGATCTTTTGTCCGGCATTTGAATTGGCGATTAGTGCAGAAATCTCAACTTTCTTGTGATTGAGCAAAATTCTGATGAGCTCAGCGCCAGTATAGCCTGAGGCGCCGATGATGGCGATTTGTAGTTTTTTCATTTTTGTAATTTTGTCGGAAATCTTTAACTCGTCATGCCCACTTTCGCAAGAGTGGCGAGGGAGGGAGCCTTTACTTTATTTTCCGATTTTTTCTTCTAAAGCCTTAACTTCCTGCAACATCTTGGCATCTTC